>JAWXBI010000107.1:0-17221 GCA_034439915.1 Saprospiraceae bacterium
ATACAATTTGCACAACGTTTAAAGGAAATTAAAGAACACACCGCTTCTCCGGCAACATTTCGCAAACGGTTTTTTCATGTAATGGATGCCTTTATGATGATGAAATATATGCATTATACGAGGGACCATTTTTACAAAAATATTCCTTTAGTCCAGGCATGCAATGATTTATTAAAAAACATGGACCCCCATCATCAGACCATATCAGAGGAATCCATCCTGTTGGAAATGTTTAGGAAAATGGATCGCCAGGCATCGGAGATCTTATAATTTTTCAATTTTATAGCCCTGACTGTTTTCTGGCCTGAAAAGGATATATACCACACCCAACGCTTTTAAGTTTTTTTTCGCATCCGGACTCAATGTTCTTAAAAACCGGTTGGATTGGGAATAAACGGTATTAAGGTTGCCCTGGTAACCGGTCTCCAATCCATAAGCTAGTTTTATTTTTTCTGCCCAAACCGACAGACACATTGATTGGTGGGGGATAGCTTTCCAATCTACCCAGGTTGGTCTACGTGAAAAGAATTTAAATGCTGTAAAATCTGCAGGCACCAGAAAAACATCACCGGGTTGGCTTATCGATCCAGCCTTCCGGGCTGTTAGTTGATCATCAGACGCCGTGCTGCCGGGAAAGGAATATGGTGCAAAACGCGATTGTCTAACTGCCATAACCAAAACACTGGCAAAAAAAATAAAAACAAAGATTTGCCGTAAACGAAGGGATAAATTGATTAAAATGGTTTGATGCTGTTGTGTGAGCCACTTGGTCAAAATTAAAACACTGAAAAACTTCAACCAAATGGTTGTCTTAAACCATTGTGTTTTATAGCTGAGTTCAGGCTTTATTGTCAACAGGAGCATATAGATCAAACATCCAACGAGAATAAACACCATAAGATAAAACAGCCTTCGATCGAGCGTAAAAGCCAGTGCCGTGCTGATCAGGTATAGCGGGGTAAGCAACAAAATATTGAACCAGCCAAAATGAGAAGGCATAAAGTGGTGCGGGTTTCTCAACTGCATAATACCGACCAGTGAAATATCCTCCGGCCCTTTGCCCAATTGGAAATAGAGCGGTAAAAGATAAGGAAGGATAAAACACAGGGAAGTAAATATAAATAAAATGCG
This sequence comes from Saprospiraceae bacterium, assembly GCA_034439915.1. Classification (GTDB taxonomy): domain Bacteria; phylum Bacteroidota; class Bacteroidia; order Chitinophagales; family Saprospiraceae; genus JADJLQ01. The sequence goes on from JAWXBI010000107.1 coordinate 1,132, forward strand.
ACCCTGGTTTCCAATCAAAATCGCACATAGAAGAAAGACCTGAACACCGGCTACCGGATGGATATAGGTCGCTAAAACCGTACACCCTATGGCACGCCATTTGGCTTGTTTTATGGCAAACCACAATGCCCATATCCCTGCGCTCTTGGCAAGCAGGCTTGGCGTCACCATATTATAGTACAGTTCATTTCCTCCAAGATTTCTATGGTACAACAGGATCAAACAGGAGACAATCACCGCCCACTGAGCCCATAAAGCCAGTGACACATAGTTGCAAAATTTCAGCAAACCCTGAATCAGAACTGTACCAGCCAGAAAATGCACAACCAAAAACATAACGGGCCATACCGGCTCCGGCACCCTTGCCAGCGCATGAGCTATAAACCATCTTTCATTGACCTGTCCCTGGATACACCTGATATAAAAATCACCTGTAAACCATAATTTTTCCTGAAGATGAAGTGCATAAGGCATAAAATCCACCTGATCTTCGTAGCCGTAGACGTAACCATGGGCAAAGAGTAATACACCATAACATAGGATGGTAAGCAGCAAGGGAAGCAGGGCATTATACCTGTTATTCACGTGATGAATATACACTGGTCACTCCGATTTTATATTTTTTTAAGGTGTGTCAGTATCATAGCATGACACCTTCCAATAAATACAGAGGCGCTTAGAATGAATTTACCTTAACTATAAATACTGTCTTTTATTCCGAACCTGTCAGAAGTGATTCATTCACTTTAATTCAATCCATCATTGATATCTTTGTTCTATGCTGATCAGGAAAACAATGACTGAACTGGGCAGGCCCCAATTGGAACCTCTTCGACAATCAGAAAAATTACCCATAATCGTAATCCTTGAAAATTTACGTTCGGGCCTGAATATCGGATCCATTTTCAGGACGGCAGATGCTTTTCACATCAAATCTATTTGTTTGACGGGTATTTCAGTGATTCCACCGCACCGGGAAATATTAAAAACTGCCCTGGACGCCACCCTTTCAGTGGACTGGAAATACCTGCCGGATGTCAATGCCGGATTACTTGAGTTTAAAAAACAAGGATATCAAATCGTTGCGGTCGAACAAACCCAGGGCAGTGTACCCCTATCGGAATTTATCTTTGATCTTCATACTCCGGTAGTCCTGGTGTTTGGGAACGAAGTTTCGGGGGTGAGCGATGCTGTTCTTGCTAATGCAGACCGCGCTATTGAAATTCCACAATCCGGTATTAAACACTCGCTGAATGTAGCCGTTTGCGCCGGTATCGTGCTGTGGCAGGCTTACCATCAATTGAACCAATAATTTTTTATTCATACTGTATGAAACGATTTATTAAGATATTCTTGTTGCTGGTGGTGGTATCGTCAGCCGGCACTGCGCAAAACCTCAAAGGTCTAAAGGTGTTATTGTTTACCAAAAACGGCAAAGGTTATGTACACGATAATATTCCGGCGGCAAAACACTGTTTTGATTCCTTATCCCGCAAATTCGGTTTTGATTTAATCATCAATGACGATCCGGCGGTCTTCCACCGTGATTTTTTGAACAAAATTGGCTTGATTGTTTTTGCCAGTACCAATAATGCGGTCTTTGATACGGATGATCAACGTCTGGCTTTTCGACAGTTTATAGAAGCGGGGGGATTGTTTTTGGGGATCCATTCCGTATTGGGTACAGAGCGCAATTGGACCTGGTTTAAACAAATGTTGGGGGGCACCTTTGCCTGGCATCCCAGGTTTCAACCCTACCAGGTAGTCAATCTCAGACCTGACCATGAATCGGTGAAACATCTTCCACAAGTATGGCAGAGACAAGATGAATGTTACTTTATTAAAGAAATGTATCCGGGTCCGCATGCTTTAATGGCGGCCGATATTAATTCATTAGCTATGGACCCGGCGGACACTGCCCGGATCCGTTTACACAAAGGGACGTTTGGCCGCTTTTATCCATCTGTATGGGAACATCGTTATGATGGAGGTCTGGCCTGGATCACTGCTCTGGGGCATTCGGCTACTGACTATTTAGAACCTGTATTTGTATCGCATCTGATGAAGGCCATTATCTACCTCAAAGCCAACAAGAAAAAACTTGATTTTTCAAAGGCATATGCCACCCGATATGACGACGAAATCCGCTATCAGGGTATTAAAAAATAAGATTTCATATGAATAAAAAGGATATAAATCTTGCACGTGTTGTATTGTTGGGATTGATAATGGGGCTTTCAAGCCAGCTTTGCAGCCAATGCCCTTCGTTGATCTGGTTTGACGAATTTAATGGCACAAAATTGGATGTGTCAAAATGGACTTACCAAATCGGTGACGGTTGCGATATTGGATTATGCCAATGGGGAAATAATGAACTTCAATGGTATACTTCCTCAGAAGAAAATTTATTGTTATCCGGTGGAACTATGAAAATCGTGGCCCGCAAACAAACTGTTCAGAACAGGAACTATACCTCTGCCCGAATTCGAAGCATTCAAAAAGGTGATATAAAATATGGCCGGATTGAAGCCCGAATGAAACTGCCCTTTGGACAGGGAATCTGGCCCGCCTTCTGGATGTTGCCTTCGGAAGATGTTTACGGGGGTTGGCCACAAAGCGGTGAAATTGATATCATGGAATACCTTGGGCATGAGCCATCGACCATTCATGGCACACTCCATTTTGGACAAACCTGGCCAAATAATTCCTCAACCACTAAAAGCTTTACTCTGGCTGAAGGAAATTTTTATAACTCATTTCATGACTATGCGCTGGAATGGTCAGAATATGAAATCAAATGGTATATAGATGGATATCTTTATTCTTCCAAGGCCATTTCAGATATGGGTAATCAACGATGGCCTTTTGATCAAAAATTTCACTTTTTGTTCAACCTGGCCGTAGGCGGCACTTGGCCGGGAATCCCCAATGCAACCACTGTATTTCCCCAAATCTTTGAAATTGATTACATCAGGGTTTACGACAAAACCGGCCAGGCTCATCTTTCCGGACCAGCCAGGGTCCCGTCACGAGCAAAAAATGTGGTATACGCTCTATCCAATGTATTACCCGGTAGTGTTATCACCTGGAATGTCCCCGAGGGAACTACTTTTAAAAATGGACAAGGTTCTGACTCGATAAACCTCGACTGGGGATCAACAGGTGGAAAGGTGATGGCTGTCATAAAATCATCGTGCGGTGAAAAAATATTCGTCCTGGCCGTGGCTGTGGAACCCGAACTTGTTTCTTCTGTTGTCCTGGAGAATTTTGATCAGGAAAGCCGTATCAGGAATACATTTAATACTGGAATTTTAGTTGACCAAGTAGATAACCCTAACACAAATAGTATAAACGGTTCAAAAAAGTGTGGCCAATATACACGCAATCCGTCCCAGCAATATGATGTTCTGGTATATGAAATATCCGATGTCAAAAATGCGTCGGAATTTGTAACGGGATTTAAAAGAATATACATCGATATCTTAACCAGTGCACCGGTAGGGACTTCGTTGATTTTGCAATTTGAAAATAAAAACCAGGCATCAGCTAATTACCCGGTAGGAAGGCACAGCAGGTATACCACGGTGACTACAAAACAAAATGAATGGGAAAGATTGTCCTTCAGTTTTCTGGATCGTCCCAGCAATACGGTACCGGATGAAGCCGTGGATCAATTGATTTTCTTGTTTGCCTCAAATAGTTTTACTGGTTTTACATTTTATTTCGATAACCTGGAAATCTATGCCGTGAATACCGTCCCTGTTTTTGAAAATAATCAATTCACTGGATTAAATATATTTCCCAATCCGGCATACGATCAATTAAATATAATCTCACCGCCTGGCAATCCCTTTAATCAATTGGAAATAATGGATTTTACAGGGAGGACAGTTAAATTACAAGCTACCGGTGGGACAACAGAATATGGATTGTCCATCTCCGGTTTGGATAATGGTTTGTATTTCATTCGGATCAAACTCACTAACGGGATTGAAATTTCACGTCCATTTATTAAACAAACTCAGTAGCAATTTCGTTGTTCTCGTATAAACAACCTTTTGCCCCCGGGGATCATTGGAGGTTACCCTTTTACATATTTAACCGGACTATTGGTATTATAGAAAAAGAACGACCAGATATCGGTCTGTTCTTCAATAATTTTGGACGTTGGTTTTCCCGCACCATGGCCGGCATCGGTTTCAATGCGGATCAAGGTCGGGTTTTCCCCTTTGTGGGCTTGTTGCAGGGCAGCGGCAAATTTAAAGGAATGAGCCGGTACGACCCGGTCATCGTGATCAGCAGTGGTGATCATCGTGCTGGGGTACCTGGTTCCGGCCCGGAGATTATGCAGGGGGCTATATTTTTTCAGGTACTCAAATTGTTCAGGATGATCGCTGGATCCGTATTCAACAGCCCATGCATGACCTATAGTAAACTTGTGATAACGCAGCATATCCAGCACGCCAACAGCCGGAAAAGCTACTGCAAATAAATCTGGCCGCTGGGTCATACAGGCACCCACCAACAATCCACCATTGGATCCTCCCGATATGGCCAGTTTATCCGGGGAGGTATATTTTTCGGTAATCAGGTACTCAGCAGCGGCAATAAAATCATCAAATACATTTTGTTTTTTCTCCAACATGCCTGCTTTGTGCCAGTCTTCCCCAAACTCGCCCCCGCCTCTAAGGTTAGGCATAGCGTATATCCCTCCATTTTCAAGCAAAACCAGGCGGGATGCGCTAAAAGATGGTGTCAGGCTAATATTAAATCCACCATAGGCATAGAGATAACAAGGGTTGTTTCCATTAAGGACCAGCCCTTTTTTGTACACCAAAAACATAGGGACAGACGTACCGTCTTTACTTTTATACCACACTTGTTTTTGTTCAAAATCCTGAGGATTAAATTTTAATTCAGGTTGAAAAAACAATTTAGATTCTTTGGACGAAACCTGGTATTCATATATACTTCCCGGATCGGTAAAAGAGGTAAATAAGTAGAAGAGGGAAGGGTCTTCCTCTTTTCCATCAAAACCACCAGCACTGCCCAAGCCGGGTAATATAATTTCATGTTTATTGGAACCATCGTAATCAAACTGATAAATTTTGGATGTCGCATTTTCGAGGTAAGAAGCAAACAATTTTTTGCCCCCGGTACTCACCGAGCTCAGCAGGTTCTTTGATTCGGGAATAATAGTTTTCCAGGAGGATTCTTCAGGATGTGCCGGATCAAATAAGATGACTTTATTGTTTGGTGTTTTGATATTGGTTAATACTAAAAATTCACTTCCATTAGTGGTGATTACGCTGCTTTCGTCCTCAAACCCATGGAACATCACGTGAAATTTATTTCCTTTGGCTTGCACCGGACGAAAACTGGTTTCAAAACCTGAGGTACCTTTGGAAGCATAGAGGATAAGGTATTGGCCATCTTCAGTGACACTGACATAATGGTTCATCAGCGGTTCGTTCAGGTTTTCATAAATTTTAATGTCCTGCTCTTGCCGGGTACCCAACTTATGATAATACACGCTGTGAAAACGATTGGCATCTGAAAGCTCTAAGCCGGCTTTGGGTTCAGGATACCGGCTGTAATAAAAACCCTGGTCATCCCAGCTGGCACCGCTAAATTTAACCCAGGAGATGATTTCAGGAAGTTCCGTATTGGTCGCCAATTCACGGACATGGATGTCTTGCCAGTCCGAGCCTGCATTTTGTTGGGCATATGCCAGGTATTTATTATCGCGGGATGCGCCCAGTAGGTTAATGGCTACAGTTCCTTTGTCCGATAATTTATTGGGATCTATAAATACCTCCGGCTTTCCCGATGCCCCTTTCTGAAAATAGATGATGGCCTGATTTAGTAAACCATCATTTTTATAATAGAGATAATAATCCCCGATTTTGCGCGGTGATGACAACTTGGTATAATTGAACAACTCTTCGTACCGCTCTTTTATACTTTCGCGAAAAGGGATTTTGGACAGGTAGTCGTTGGTTGCCTTGTTTTGAGATTTTACCCAGGCTTCAACCTGGGTGGCGGTATCGATTTCCAGCCAGCGATACGGGTCGGCAATGGCGGTGCCGTGGTAATCATCCTTCACATCGGAGGAATCCGTCGTCGGGTAAGTAACGGGGATCGTAGCATGGAGTGGGGTAGTGTTCATCTTAGATTGGTCTGTTTTACAATCAGGCATCAGGATAATGCTGGCGATTAAAATTGTAAAAACAGGTTTCATGGCTTTGGGTTAATTTCGCTGCAAAAGTAACTGGTATGGCCTATTTTGATGAATCTTTTACCCGTTTTTTCAACAAACTTAAAAAACACAATCACAGAGATTGGTTTATTCAAAACAAATCAGATTACGAAAAGAACGTAAAACTGCCTTTTGAACAGCTGGTTGGAGACTTGATCGGACGGATGCAAAAACTCAGCCCCGGTTTCCACCTCGAAATAAAAGATGCGATTTTCAGGCAGCATCGGGATATTCGATTTAGCCCGGATAAATCGCCCTATAAAACCTATGTTTCGGCAGTTATCGGGCCGGGTGGAAGAAAAAATATGACGGACCCGGGTATGTATCTGCAGCTGGAAGCAGCCACGGTATCGATTTTTGGAGGCATTTATAGGCCTGAAAAAGAATCCCTGAGTAAGATCAGGACGGCTATAATGGAACAACCGGCAGAGGTTGAACGATTAAAGAAAGACAAAAAATTTGTTGCCTTGTATGGGAAACTGCATGGGGAAACCAACAAAGTCTTACCCCCCGAATTCAGAGAAGCCGTTAAAAACGAACCCCTGATCGCACATAAACAATTTTATTTTACGACAAAATATGATGATGGCAAGACCCTCTTGAGGAAAGACCTCCTGGACTTTATTATGAAACACCATGAAGCAGGCAGGCCCTGGACCGAATTTTTATACCGTGCCGTTCACGCCTGATTCCTTATTCAAATCATAAAGTGGGTTTCAAAAGCCAGTCGGATTGTGCAGCTTGAGGACTACCAAAGGATTGATATTAAAGGAATGAGTATAAAAATTGTATTATTAATATTTATTAACAAATTGTTGGCTATATAAAATTGGTCTGAAAAAATCGCGGATATAATTTTGTATAGAATTTTAATCCAATTCAATTATTTAAAATTAAAAAACACTACATGAAAAAACTATTTTTCCTCATGGTTGTGGGTTTCGGCTTATTGGCTGCCTGCAAAAATGAAAATAGCGCTGTCCGGGATGAAGCCCGCGCTGCCATTGAAGGCACTGCAGACGCCACTACTGACCCTGCTGCTGATCCTAATGCCGCTGCAGCTGCCGCAAGCGTACCTTCAGGTCCAACGACTACAATGCAATTTATGGAAGAAGAATACAATTTTGGTACGATCAATCAAGGCGAAGTAGTTTCTCATACCTTTAAGTTTAAAAATACGGGTTCTGAGCCATTGATCATTACTGATGCAAAAGCTACTTGCGGTTGTACCGTCCCTAAAAAACCAACTGAGCCTATCGCTCCCGGTGAAACCGGTGAATTGGTCGTAGAATTTAATAGTGCAGGTAAATCTGGTGCTCAAACTAAACAAGTTACCGTTACTGCCAACACAAACCCTCCCCAGTCATTTATCCGCATCGTCTCCGATATTAAAATTAAAGATGCTGCTGCCGGAGCTCCCTCTGGAAATCATTAATTTGTACCAATAAAGAAATAAGAATTACCGGGCATCTTCGGATGCCCGCAATTCAAAAACAGGGCCAGTCTCCTTTGGAGGTTGGCTTTTCTGTTTTAGATAATTCCGGTTTGTACTTTCCGGTTCCACCGCGCTGTTTAATTCAATTGGGTGGAAATAATCTAAATAGAGAACTGCATTCCGGATTGCAGCTTTAAAGCTTAGTGCCGGATTGATATTAGATAAAAGATGACCTGGATACAGGGGATTGACCAACATTAAATCAATCCAACCTTTAATAGGATTATAAACTCCAAAAGCCTGAAAGAATGGGAATTCGTTATATCAGGCAACGCAGGAAATGATACATCAAATCAAATCGTGCATCCATACCACCAAAGCTAAACCAGTTTTTCAGTGCAGTTCTGTGCCCGCAAAATGAAATGCTGATTCTATCGCTGCATTTTCATCTGAATCTGAGCCGTGAACGGCGTTTTCACCGACATTTTTTGCATACAATGCCCGGATGGTATCCGGTGCAGCTTTGGCCGGGTCCGTAGCGCCGATGAGTTTTCTGAAATCGTCTACCGCATTTTCTTTTTCCAGAATCGCGGCTATGATAGGCCCCGAACTCATAAATTCCACCAGCTCATTAAAAAACGATCGTTGCTGATGGACTTCATAAAATCTGCCCGCAATGGCCGGAGACATCCTGGTCAGCTTGAGCGCCACAATGCGGAATCCGGATTCATTTAATTTGTTCAATATAGCGCCAATATGACCATCGGCTACTGCATCCGGTTTGATCATAGTGAAAGTTCTGTTGGTTGTCATTTATTATTTTTTGCGCCGCAAAGGTAATTCGGCGGATTTAAACTTTTATTGGAATCAGTAATTTTACCGATCTTTGCGGCGATTTTTATGGAAGATCTGCCACGGATAAAATCCATTCTCACCCAACCCCAGAATGTCGTGATTCTTTCCCATAGGAATCCGGACGGAGACGCCATTGGATCGAGCCTGGGTTGGTTACATTATCTTATCCAAAAAGGACATAAGGTCCACATTATTTTCCCCAGTGAATATCCTATAAATTTTTCATGGATGCCGCTGGCGGATGAAATTATTATTTATGATCTCCGGCCGGAGCGGGCCAAAGAATTATTGGCCGTAGCCTCATTGATCTGTTGCCTGGACTTTAATGCGCTGGACCGGATCGATAAAATGGGTGAACTGGTGCGCAATAGTACGGCCACTAAACTCATGATCGATCATCATATAGACCCGGAGCCTTTTGTCGATTTAATGATTTCTGACCCCCAATCCAGCGCGACCAGTGAATTGATCCTCGATATGATCATTGCCATGGGGGACGAAAAATATATTCACGCCGGCCTGGCAGAGTGTTTGTATACCGGCATCCTGACCGATACCGGAAGTTTTGCGCATGCTGTTTCCCCTTCAATTTTAAGAAAAGCTGCTCGTTTGCTGGAACTGGGAGTGGACAATGAAAAACTCCAGATCTATCTGTTCCGCAGCTTACCAGAAAAACACCTCCGGCTCCTCGGATTCTCCTTGTATCACAGGATGGAGCTGATGCCCGACCTTCAATCCGGTCTTATTTATTTAAGCAAAGAGGACTATGCCAAATTCACCATCATCCGGGGAGACACAGAAGGTATAGTAAATTATTTATTAATGCTCAAAGATGTACAGATAGCTGCCCTCATCACCGATCAAAACGGAATCATAAAATTTTCGTTCCGCTCCAAAGGGGACATCTCTGTGCAGGCCCTGGCCAGAGAAAATTTTAACGGAGGAGGTCACCTTAATGCTAGTGGAGGGTATCAGCATACCAGCCTTAAAGATGCTATAGAAAAATTCAAAAGGGTACTCCCGAAGTACGCGCCTCAACCTATCCTGACAAATATTTTAAATTAACTATACATACCTTCTAAAATGCGAATTAGTTTTATACTTCTGACCTTATGCTGTGCATTTTGTTTCAGTTGCCAAAAAACAAAACAGTCCACCACGCTGAGCGGATACGTTTTTGAACATCATATTAAACTGGGAGGGCGTCAGCCTAAAGCCGGCGACCATGCTTATTTCCATGCCATTACGATGGTGGGAGATTCGATCCTTGAAAATACCCATGTTTATCCTTTTATTCCGACCATGCGCATCGAGGTCAATCCTGACCGCGAAGTCGCGGCCATTGTCGAAGCCCTGGAAGAAATGGGCATTGGCGACAGCATTACCCTCCACATACCGATAGATTCTTTGCCTTTTGCACCGGAGTCTTTTCAAAGTTTTAAAGAAATCAAACATATTTTATCGCTGGTGGATATAAAGGATGAAGTCGAATTCAAAAAAGACATGGATGTCCGTCAGGCAGTCCTCAATAAATTGGCAGATAGCCTGGCCAGCAGAGAGGCCTCGACGCGGGAACGATTGCTTTCCGTGATCAGAGAATATAATGAAAAAAGACTGGATGACAAACTCCAAACCACTGCTGAAGGCGTAAAATATATGATTATAAAAGAAGGCACCGGGGAGGTTCCTAAAACCGGAGATATGGTCGAGGTAAATTATGTCGGTGGACTGACCAACGAAATGATATTTGAGGCCTCATTCAGCAAGGGACAACCTTATGTATACCGTCTCAATACCCGCCAGGTGATCAAAGGCTGGGACAATGTCATCGAAAAGTTTAATGAGGGCACTGAAGCCTTTATCATGATCCCACCTGCCCTCGGATATGGTGCTGCCGGGTCATCCCCAAACATCCCTCCGGACTCCGAGTTGATATTCTACATCAATTTATTTAAAATCAGAAGAATGTAAATTTAATCAGAAGATATTATGACTATTGAACAATTAAAATCACTCCAAGAGCGTCTCGCTTCGCTCAGGAGGTTTCTTTGACGTCGGTAAACGATTACACGATATTGAAGACAAAGAACAACTCACTTTTAATCCGGATTTTTGGAATGACCCGATGCATGCTCAGGCTGTATTGAAGGAAATTAAAATCAATAAAAAATGGGTTGAAAATTTTAAAGTCATTCAGGACCAAATGGATGAACTCGAAATATTATTTGAATACAGCAAACAGGGAGACGCTACCGAGGAGGAGGTAGAACATCACTATCAACAATGTATTGAAGTAATGGACGATGCAGAATTCCGTTCTACCCTAAACCAACCCCAGGATGTCCTGGGCTGTATCCTGGAGATCAACGCGGGTGCAGGGGGCACGGAAAGTTGCGATTGGTCCGATATGCTTTTCCGCATGTACATCATGTGGGCCGAAAAAAACGGCTATAAGATGACACAATTGTATAAAGTGGATGGAGACGTAGTGGGGATAAAAAGCGCAGGATTGGAAATCAGCGGAGATTATGCTTACGGCCTTTTAAAAGGTGAAAACGGAGTTCACCGGCTGGTCAGGGTGAGCCCGTTCAATTCCCAGGGAAAACGAATGACTTCTTTTTCATCGGTATTTGTACACCCGATGATCGATGATACCATTGATATTCAAATCAATCCGGCAGATCTTGATTGGGATACCTTCCGGTCCAGCGGAGCAGGGGGACAACACGTCAATAAAACCGAGTCCGCCGTCCGGGTAAGACACCTGCCGTCGGGGATAGTGGTAGAATGCCAGCAGGAAAGATCTCAGCACCAAAACCGGGACAAGGCCATCCAAATGTTGAAATCAAGACTTTATGAAGCGGAGCTCGAACGGCAACTCGAAGCCAAAGACAAAGTCGAAAGCCAGAAAATGAAAAACGAATGGGGTAGTCAGATCCGTTCCTATGTATTAGATGATCGCCGGGTAAAAGACCATCGCACCGGTCACACCGATTACAATACAGAAGCCGTACTGAACGGATCACTCAATGGTTTTCTCAAGGCCTTCCTCATGTGGGACAAAAAACTTACCGGGGTGACAGAAGATTAATCCGATCATTTTTGAAGCGGGATCAAACAGGACGTTGAATTTATTAATATCAGATCGTATTATTGATCTATGAAACTTCATCAAGTTGAAACACTGGCATTTCGACACGAAGAAATCTGGACAGGAGAACCATGGTATGGTTCGAATATCACTTCCGGATTGAGCGGAATCAGTGCAATCCAAGCCACTCACCGTGTTGCCAACCAGCACAACGTGGCTGAAATTCTGAACCACATGATCCAATGGAAAAAATTTGTATTGGAAAAACTCGAAGGCACCAACGGTTTCGACATTGTATTGGACAGTGAAAAAGATTGGAATCAAATCGACCAACTGGATGACTCCTCCTGGAGTGAAATCCTTGAAAACTTCGACCAGGTGTCTGCTGCACTCATTATTCAAATCCGGTCGCAACAGGATACCCTATTAAAAGAAATCGTACCGGGTAGAACGTATTCCTATTCCAAACTCATTGAAGGTATCCGCGATCATGATATTTATCATCTTGGACAAATATTTATATTGAAAAAAATAGCCACACATGAAATATAGGGAAGCCAGCGGCTTAAACCATGTAGCCGAATTCCATGAATTGTTTGATGCCCCTGTTTTACCAGTTCCTGCTATCCCTTCTGCAGAGCGATGCCAGCTCAGGGTTAAACTACTTCAGGAAGAACTCAATGAACTGCAGGAAGCTATCGACCAGCAAGACCTGGTAGGTATAGCCGATGCGCTTGGAGATTTACAATACGTCTTGTCCGGTGCAATACTCGAATTTGGACTTGCGGGAGCTTTTGCTGCGGTCTTTGACGAAATACAACGGTCCAATATGAGTAAAACCTGCCAGACGCTCGAAGAAGCAGAGACAACAGCAAAGTTTTTTGAAACAGAAAAATCGGTGACCACCCGGATTGTTCAGAAAGGGGAGGTGTTTATCGTATACCGGACCCCCGATTTTAAAATTTTGAAGTCCATCAAGTATTCAGAAGCCAACCTGAAGCCCATCATTGACCATCATGCCGGTTAATTAATTTCAACAAGGCACTGCGCTATCATTGGATTATTCTAAACGGGTTTAGCCACCGGCCGAAGCGCACATTTTAGACTTCGATGTCATGGTTAGCCGGCTGATGTCTTCGCCCATTGAGCTAGAAATCTTCGGTTTAATTATTTATTAAAATAGTAGTCCCTTAACAATTGGCAGTCCGGTTTTGCCTTAATTTTATACTTTGAGGTTTGATCAACTTGCTTGTTACCAACTTGGCAAGTATCAAGGCCTAGAACATATCCACGCTTTGGTCCCGAAAAGTCGGGACTTTTTTTTTGTCCCAAATCCGGATTAGTCTATATATTCGCCATCAGTATGGCTGATAATCCGACATATCATAAAGGACGGGGGGCACAATTTAATCCGGACAACCGGTTTAATGCTCTGCATCATGACCCGGAGATGATAGGGGATCAGGCGACCCGTTTTATACCTACTGCAGCAAAATCAATAGTCAATAAAGTAGATAGCCCCGATATCCCTATGCCTTATTCTATGAATCCATACCAGGGATGCGAGCACGGGTGTATTTATTGTTACGCCCGGAATACCCATCCCTATTGGGGGTATAGTGCCGGCCTTGATTTTGAACAAAAGATCCTGGTTAAAAAAGATGCACCGGCTTTACTGAAAAAGTTTTTAAACAACAAAAATTATAAACCGCTCCCGATACTTATTTCCGGCAACACGGATTGTTATCAACCTGCAGAACAAAAATTCAAATTGACCCGTGAATTATTGAAGATATGTGCCGATTATCGTCAACCTGTCAGCCTCATCACCAAGAATGCACTCATCCTGCGTGACCTCGACATCCTGCGGGATTTGGGTACAAGAAATTTGGCCCAGGTTTTGATTTCAATCACTACCCTAGATGAATCACTCCGAAGTTTGCTGGAACCCAGGACTTCGACAGCTCTAAAACGGTTGAAAACACTGGAAGAATTAAATAAAAATGGGATACCTGCCTGTCTCATGATGGCCCCGGTAATCCCCGGCCTGACCGATCATGAAATACCCGCGATGGCCAAAGCTGCCTTTGACCATGGAGCCCCCGATATCTATTATTCTATTTTAAGATTAAACGGCGATGTGGCTATCCTGTTTGAAGATTGGCTGGAAAAGAACTTTCCGGAACGGGCAAAAAAAATCTTGAACAGGACGGCGGAATGCCACGGTGGCCAGGTTCAGGATTCCCGGTTTAAAATCAGGATGAAAGGGGAGGGCAATTATGCGGAGATGATCAGGAATCAGTTTAAACAAGCTAAACAAAAATTTAACCTTCCTGCTATACCCCTGCCTCCTTTGTCCTGCGACCAATTTAAAATTCCGTCTGCACAATTGAATCTTTTTGATGTATAGGTTTTGATCTGCAAAGACGAATACCCATCTCCGTAAACAGAAGGCTTAGGTTTGGCCTTTATTCCTCCACCTGCATAGCCAATATATCCTCCATGGTTTCCCTTCGCCTGATTAATTGGGTAGTGCCATCGACCCTTTGGTACACTTCCGCAGGTCTGGGACGGGTATTGTACGATGAGGCCATAGAATAACAATATGCGCCCGCATTTTCAACACACAGGATATCCCCGGGATGGATTTGAGGGATCATCCGATCCGAGGCGAAGGTGTCCGTTTCGCATATATTCCCAACGATATCGTAGGTGTGTAATGCTCCATCCGGGTTGCTGATATTGCGGATGGTATGATAGGCTCCATAAAACATGGGCCGGATCAAATGGTTAAATCCGCTGTCCACCCCGGCAAAAGTGATGCCGCCATTTTCTTTTACACCGGTGCAGGTCACCAAAAATTGTCCGCTCCGGCTTACTAAAAATTTACCCGGTTCGAATACCAAACGCAGGGGTCGCCCGTATTCTTGACAAAATGATTCAAAACGTTTGCCTACCACCTGACCTAAGACAATCATATCCGTTTCTTTATCTCCCGGATAATAAGGCACCTTAAACCCGCTCCCCAGGTCGATATAAACCAATGATTTAAAGGCTGGGGCAACCTTTAGAAGGGCTTCGACAGCGGTCATAAATTGATCCATTTCCAGGATATCACTTCCGCTGTGGATGTGAAGGCCATTGATTTGGATCTGTTTTTGGTCGACTTTATCCAGGATTTCGCCCAGATGGTCCATTGCTATACCAAATTTTGCTTTTGCATGGCCCACAGAGGTCTTTTCATAAGCACCAGCCATGACGGATGGATTCATCCTTAATCCAATCGGTGTTTCGGGAAAGACTTCGACAAACCAATCTAAAAGTCCGATGCTGTCCAGCGTGATTTGAGCTTGTTGTTTTACAGCAAATGAAATTTCTTCCCTGGAAGCAAAAGTAGGCGTAAAACGAATGACAGACGGATCGAACCCTGCTTTTAAGGCCAATACCAATTCACCTGCGGATACACAATCGACGCCAAGTCCCTGGCCCTGCATCGTTTTGAGGATCGCCAGATTACTGTTTGCTTTCATAGCATAACAAAACAATACATCTTTATACGGAATACCTGATTTTAATTGATCAATCTGGTAGAGGATGGTCTTTTCATCATAGACATATAATGGACTTCCAAATTGATCAATGAGATTTTTCATAATGTACGGTATTGAATAAGGATTCGCATCGTTAAATTAATTACCAAGATTGAACAATCCTTTTGTAAAACAGGCCTTCAATAGTCGATTAACCATTTTTTAACAAAATGAACCCTTGATAACCTTCACAACTCCTGACCAGGCTGAGGATAAAAACGTTTCATTATTAGTTGTAAAGCCAATGGGTGAAACCATATCGACTACTGTAATCAACTACTTCATTCACTAAATCGCTGTTCGAATGTCTGAAGACTTCGAACTATTATTTTAAAACACTTTTTGGTCAGCCCTGAAGACCATATTCAACCTTCTCTTTGATACCTGATAACCTGCACAACTCTTTACCAGGCTGAGGGTAAAATCATTTCAAACCTTTAGCAACAAAACAAAAGGGTTACCCGTATTTGACCGCACCGATCATTATATTTAAGCAGGCCCTTTAGTCGATTTCTGGGGTCAGGGTGGTTATCGCTAGCCACCAATAGGATTAATGATTACCATATTGATTTATCTATTTCTTTCTGCACTAATGGCTTATAATTAATCACATGGCTGAGTTCTAAAGCCATTTCAATCATGGGATATTCTGCCCTTGAGTCTCAATGTAATGAATGCAGCAACCATGAATGGGGATCGTATAAAAACCCTGTGAATTGAATGATCTTTATCAATCACCCCGATGATTTAAATCAATATAAAGGGAAATCAGGGGGAAATTTAGATCATCGGGTTTAAATAAAGTTCTGTTTGGACTGCTGAGATTGCAAAATTATCAATGGATTCATACACATTTGATA
>JAWXBI010000108.1:0-20129 GCA_034439915.1 Saprospiraceae bacterium
CAACAGCAGTGAAATATCGGCAAGTTGAAAAACCAATTCGCATCTTTCCAAACCCTAGTACCGGTATATTTAATATCGAATTGTCTCAACCAGCAACTAAGTCTATGAAAATTCGATTAATTGGAATATCAGGGCAAATTGTGTTAGAAAACAATGCAGAAATTGGCAATCGTAACCAAACTATAGAAGCAGGATTGCTGCCAGAGGGAATGTATTTCCTTCAACTTATTTCAGAAGGAAAACCAATAGCCATAGAGAAATTGATAAAACTGTAGAAGTAGTTCGGAAGATCCATATAGCCGGGAAGAGATCAGGTGAGAGCTTGAATTTTTCCCGGTTTTTTATTTTACCAAATAAAGACTTATAAGGAAATTAAAGTATTACTATTTAGGTGATTATTCCAAAATCTAGATTTAACAGTGGAGGGTAAATGTAATTATTATGGTATCTGATTTCAAAATCTTTCTACATTGAGATCATTATATGAAAACTATTTTATTTTTTTTAGCATTTATATTCTTATCTGGAAAGACTCCAATCAATCCTCCCTCAACTTTTTCAGCAGATGTCATCATCTATGGCGGCACTTCAGCAGCCATCATCGCAGCCGTCCAGGTAAAAAAGATGGGGAAATCGGTGATCATAGTTTCCCCGGATATCCATATAGGTGGTCTATCATCCGGAGGACTAGGGTTTACAGACACCGGCAATAAAGAAGTCATCGGAGGCCTTTCCCGTGAATTTTATCAACGCTTATACCAGTATTACCAGGAGCCTTCCACCTGGAAATGGCAGAAAAAAGAGGAATATGGCAACAAAGGCCAGGGTACACCGGCCATCGACGGAGATAGTCGTACGATGTGGATTTTTGAACCCCATATCGCGGAGAAGGTATTTGAGGATTTTGTCAAAGATTATAAACTGGAAATATACCGGAATGAATGGCTTGACCGTACAACTAAAGGAGTCATTAAAAAATCCGGGAGCATTAGGTCCATACGGACCTTGAGTGGCACGAGGTATATCGGAAAAATGTTTATTGACGCGACCTATGAAGGAGACCTCCTGGCAGCAGCAGGTATTAGTTATCATGTGGGCAGAGAAGACAATAAAGTATACGGTGAAAAATGGAACGGAGTACAGGCTGGAGTTTTCCAGCATGGTCATCATTTTAAATCCCGGGTCAGTCCATATAAAATTGCCAATGATTCTGTAAGTGGATTGTTACTGGAGATTTCTTCCGAATCCATCGCTCCGAATGGATCAGGGGACCATAAAATACAAGCATATTGTTTCAGGATGTGCCTGAGTAATCACCCGGACAACCGGATACCTTTCACCAGACCTGAAGGATATGATTCCTCGAGGTATGAACTGCTCGCCAGAGTCTTTGCTGCGGGATGGCGGGAAACCTTTGATAAATATGATGCGATTCCCAATCGTAAAACCGATACCAATAATCACGGTCCTTTCAGCACGGATTATATTGGTAAAAATTATGCTTATCCGGAAGCGGGTTATGAACAACGCAAACAGATTATTAAGGAGCACCAATTATATCAAAAAGGCCTGATGTATTTTTTGCAAAATGATTCCCGGGTACCTCAAGATGTGGCAGAAAAAATGAAAGACTGGGGATTGCCCAAAGATGAATTCACCGACAATGGACATTGGCCGCACCAACTGTATATCCGGGAAGCCCGCAGGATGATAGGAGATTTTGTGATGAAAGAAGCGGATGCATTGGGCAAAACCAAAGTCCCTGGACCAATAGGAATGGGATCCTATGCCCTGGATGCCCACAATGCTCAACGATATATCAAAGCGGATGGTTATGTTCAAAATGAAGGGGATATCGGGGTACACCCGGATAAACCATATTCCATTGCCTATAAATCCATTCTGCCAAAAGAAACGGAATGCAACAACCTCCTGGTACCGGTGTGTCTATCCAGTTCACATATTGCTTATGGCTCTATTCGGATGGAACCGGTGTTTATGATTTTGGGACAATCGGCGGGTACGGCAGCAGTATTGTCCATAGAGCATAAAGTCAGTCCACAACAACTGCCTTATGAAAAATTAAAACCCATGTTATTGAAAGATAACCAGAGGCTTGAAAATTAAATATTGATGCTACTATAATTGAGCAAGAATCGGATTGGTCCTGTCCAAAGCCTCTATTAATTTTGAACCATGATTACTGACTTTCAAAAAATAGAACAAGCCATTCACTTTCTGAAACACAATTTTAAATCTCAGCCGGATCTGAACGAAATAGCCCGGCAGGTCTGCCTCAGCCCGTTTCATTTTCAGCGGATGTTCAAAGATTGGGCGGGGGTAAGCCCCAAAAAATTTCTTCAATACCTCACGCTGGAATATGCCAAAGGATTGTTGAATAACGACATGGCCATACCGGAAGTAACAGAAGAAACTGGTTTGTCGAGTACCAGCCGTTTGCATGATTTATTTATTGGTATTGAAGGAATGACACCCGAAACACCGTAAAATAAGCCTAAGTTTTTAAGGAGTCCACTTATTGCAAAGTCGGAGTGGAACTCCTCCCGATCGGAAGTGTGTTTTTGAGGGGTTGCACCCCGAAACGGAAGTGTGTTTTTGAGGGGTTGCACCCCGAAACACCATAAAATAAGGCTCAGTTTTAAGGAGTCCACTTGCACCCCGAAACACCATAAAACAAGCCTGAGTTTTAAAGAATCCACTTATTGCAAAGTCGGAGTGGAACTCCCGAACGGAAGGGTGTTTTTGAGGGGTTGCACCCCGAAACACCATAAAATAAGGCTGAGTTTTAAGGAGTCCACTTATTGCAAAGTCGGAGTGGAACTCCTCCCGAACGGAAGTGTGTTTTTGAGGGGTTGCACCCAGAAACACCATAAAATAAGCCTAAGTTTTTAAGGAGTCCACTTATTGCAAAGTCGGAGTGGAACTCCCGAACGGAAGTGTGTTTTTGAGGGGTTGCCCCGAAACGGAAGGGTGTTTTTGAGGGGTTGCACCCCGAAACACCATAAAATAAGGCTGAGTTTTAAGGAGTCCACTTATTACAAAGTCGGAGTGGAACTCCTCCCGAACGGAAGTGTGTTTTTGAGGGGTTGCACCCCGAAACACCATAAAATAAGCCAAAGTTTTTAAGAAGTTCCACTTATTGCAAAGTCGGAGTGGAACTCCTCCCGATCGGAAGTGTGTTTTTGAGGGGTTGCACCCCGAAACGGAAGGGTGTTTTTGAGGGGTTGCACCCCGAAACACCATAAAATAAGGCTGAGTTTTTAAGAAGTTCCACTTATTGCAAAGTCGGAGTGGAACTCCTCCCGAACGGAAGTGTGTTTTTGAGGGGTTGCACCCCGAAACACCATAAAATAAGCCAAAGTTTTTAAGGAGTCCACTTATTGCAAAGTCGGAGTGGAACTCCTCCCGAACGGAAGTGTGTTTTTGAGGGGTTGCACCCCGAAACACCATAAAATAAGCCTATGATTTTAGGAATTATACTTATTGCAAGTAAAAAGAAATTGATGCGGTTTTTTAGAGGGATAATAAAGTAAGGCTCTGTATAGATTGGATAAAAATTAACCGAATGAATATGAGCATTTTGGGTAATTTAAAAATCCGGCTTTTCTTACGGCTGAAATGGGACGACTTGTCCTGTAAACCTGAAACATGCATGTAAAAGATTCCTGTATATTTAAGCGATGGGTTTAACATTACATTACCGGGGGCGATTTAAAGCACAGGCTGCTTTGCCTGAAATGATTGCTGAAGTAAAAAATATTGCAGAAGTTAATTCCTGGAGATATACCATTTTTAACGAAGAATTCCCTGAGCCGGAGTTGCAATCCAATCCGATCCAGGAAACATTGTATGGTATGATTATGAATATACCTCAATGCGAGCCGGTATTTTTATGTTTTGCCTCAGACCTCCATTTAGTGAATCCGGTATGGCTTGAACCAGCCAGCCAGGGGCAGCTGGAAGACCAGGAAATGTTATACCTGGTTTTCACCAAAACGCAATATGCCGGAGCAGAAATCCATAAAAAGATCGTTCACCTCCTCAAATATATCAGTCAGAAATATTTTGATGATTTTATTGTCGCAGATGACGGCCAATATTGGGAGACCGGAGATCCTCTGATCCTGGATCAACAATTTAAACAATATAATCAGTATTTGTCGGCCGTGCAGACTTCGATCGGGTCAATGCCTGCCTCCGTGAATGAAAGCCCGGATGAACTCGTAAATCGGATCGTTCAACTACTTAAAAATAACCCGGATTTTAAGGGATTGGATGAAGAAAAATGAACCGAATGACCTGATTCCTGTGC
This sequence comes from Saprospiraceae bacterium, assembly GCA_034439915.1. Taxonomy (GTDB): domain Bacteria; phylum Bacteroidota; class Bacteroidia; order Chitinophagales; family Saprospiraceae; genus JADJLQ01. The sequence goes on from JAWXBI010000108.1 coordinate 4,334, forward strand.
ATAAATCCGGAGAACCGGCCTTCTTCAAAATGACAATTCTTTAATCCATTTCATAGCTCCGTTCATCCCTATAATCTATACCTTTACATCTCCAAAAATAAACCTATTTAGTCCGTTATGAAAAAACACAATTTTAACCCAGGCCCTGCAATCTTACCGGAGACGGTAATACAACAAGCTGCGCAAGCAGTTTTGGATTATAATGGCAGCGGGTTATCTATTCTCGAAATCTCTCACCGCGGCTCCGAATTTGTGGCTATCATCGAAGAGGCGATCAGCCTGACCAGGGAATTATTAGGGTTATCCGATGATTATCATGTGTTATTTACAACCGGTGGAGCCAGTACCCAGTTTTTTATGTTAGCTATGAACCTGCTTAACGAAGGAGAAACCGCTGCTTATACCGATACGGGTACCTGGGCCAATAAAGCGATCAAAGAAGCCAAAGCCTATGGTTCGATTAAGGTGATTGCCTCGTCTAAGGACAAAAATTATTCTTTTATTCCCAAAGACCTGAGTGCATTGCCTGCGGATGCCCGGTTTTTGCACCTGACCAGCAACAATACGATATTCGGAACCCAGATCCACGAATGGCCGGCAGTACCAGTGCCTATCATATGTGATATGTCATCGGATATCTTTAGCAAACCGATCCCTGTTGAAAAATTCGGGATGATTTATGCCGGTGCCCAGAAAAACGCAGGGGCTGCCGGCGTAACTATGGTCATTTTAAGAAAAGATATGGTAAGGTCTGACCTTACACACCACATGCCGCCTATGCTGGACTACAAAACCTATATCGCTGAAAACTCATTGTACAACACACCACCCGTTTTTTCTATATATGTAACCATGCTGACCCTCAGATGGATAAAAGCCTTGGGCGGATTGGAAGGCATACAAAAAATCAATCAGGCCAAAGCCAAAATATTGTATGATGAGATAGATTCCAATCCTTATTTTAAAGGTACCGTTGCGGTAGAAGACAGATCCCTGATGAATGTGTGCTTTGTCTGCGACAACGAGACCCTGGAAAATGAATTTGCCACCGACGCCAAAAATGCCGGTTGTGTCAACTTAAAAGGGCACCGGTCTGTGGGTGGTTTCAGGGCTTCCATTTACAATGCTATGCCCATAGAAAGTGTACAGGTTTTAGTAGACACCATGAATTCTTTTGCATTGAAAAAAGGCTGATACCATTGGACGCAATTCCCGCTTCTGCAGAGCAGACCTTCATTGAATGGGCCGGTCACCGGATCCCTTTTGTGATTATAAAAGAACGTCGGAGAAGTATACGGGTTGCCTTTGGGAAAAGAATGATTACCTTAAGATTGCCCCTGCTGTTGTCACCAGAGAATAAGTCCAAACACATTGAAAAAAGTAAAAATTGGGCCATCGACCAACTTAAGATCAAACCCGGTTTGATTCAACATTTTTTAATTAAATCATATTCTCATGGTCAATGGCTTTCCCTTTATGGTAGAAGGTATTTATTAAGCATTAATTTTCACGACCGGAAAATCAACCGGGCTCAGGTCAAAGGCCAGTTGCTGGAATTGTTTTTGTCTACTTCTTTACCGGACCATCAACGACCAGAAATTATAAGATATTTGCTTAGCAGGGCTATTGCTAACGATTGCCACGATTCTATTGTAAAACGGGTGAATGAATTGAATGATCAACATTTTAAACAACCGGTTCAAAATATCCGCTTAAAGCTGAATCAATCAAACTGGGGATCCTGCAGTTCAAAAAACAATATCAACTTGTCCGCCAGGTTATTATTTGCCCCTTCAGCGGTTATCGATTATGTTATTATTCATGAACTTGCACATCTGATTCAACACAACCACAGTGCCCGATACTGGGATTTGGTGGCGAAAGTAATGCCGGAGTATAAAAAGCACGAAACCTGGTTGGATACCCATAGTCATTTGTGTGAGTTTTGAGTAGTCAGTGGTCAGGTTTCATCGATCAGGTTTCAGCGACCAGGTTTCAGCAATGCCCCCTTCCCCTTTAACCCTTCCCCTTTAACCTTTAACCCTTGACCTTTAACCCTTCCCCTTTAACCCTTGACCTTTAACCCTTGACCTTTAACCCTTCCCCTTTTTAACCTATATGTTGAATTGTTGAATTGTTGAACTGTTGAACTGTTGAACTGTTGAACTGTTGAACTGTTGAACTGTTGAATTGTTGAATTGTTGAACTGTTGAATTGTTGAATTGTTGAATTGTTGAATTGTTGAATTGTTGAATTGTCAGTCACTCTTATCACAGTCTGCTGAATTGTTGAACTGTCATTCATTCCTCCCTTAACTCTGACTTTTCTGCTTTAACCCTTCCCCTTTTTTTAGAAATCAACCACAATCCTATGAACGTAATCAGTCCGTTGTAGATCAATAACTCATAGCCGATTTTAAACTGGCCGAAAACCTGCTGTGATATTTCTTTGATTCCGGCGATGGAAGCATCTGAAAATTTGAGTTGCTTTTGGTACCATTCGATATTGTTTATAAAATCAATCCCCAATATCAGCAAGGGGGACAATATACATACCCAAAGTACCCAGGACTCATTTACTTTCCTTTTAGTCAGTATTCCAAAAGCGAATAATCCCAATAAAGGGCCGTAAGTAAAGCCGGCAACCTTTAAAATAACGTCGATAATGGATTTGTTGTCTATCCATTTGAATGTCATGACCAGCACTAAAAAAACAAGGGCGAATGAAAGGTGCACCCACTGACGGGTTTTCCGTTTGTCGGCTTCGGTAAGTCCCGGTTGGCGTTGAATGCCCAGTATATCAATACAAAACGAAGACGTCAGGGCAGTCAGGGCGCCATCTGCGCTGGGAAATAAAGCCGAGATAAGGCCGATGATAAATATGATAGCAGTGACCGAAGGCATATAATTTAATGCAATCGTGGGAAATAAATCATCCGAATGGACCTGTATATTGTTTTTTTGTGCAAACAGATACAATAAACCTCCCATGAAAAGAAATAAAAAATTAACGATACACAGGATGATACTGAAAGTGAGCATGTTTTTTTGCGAATCCCGGAGGGTGCGTACACTGATATTTTTTTGCATCATTTCCTGATCCAGGCCGGTCATCGTGATAGCAATAAACATGCCTCCCAGTAAATGTTTCAACCAGTGGGATGGGCTGTTGGGGTCACTGTTAAATATGCGCGTTAGATTGGCTTGTTTCAATTCTGACATGACTTCGGAATATCCAAGACCAAGGTTGTTCAGCAAATAACCAATACAAATCAACAACCCCAGAATCATAAAAGTAGTCTGCAATGTATCGGTAAACACAATTGTTTTTACCCCTCCTTCAATCGTATACAGCAGGATCATCAATAAAATCACGAAGGTGGTCACCACAAAAGGAATCCCCAGCGGTTGTAAAATGAAAAGGTGCAATACATTAATGACTAAAAACAATCGGGCGGTGGCTCCCAAAATGCGGGAAATGATAAAAAACAAAGCGCCTGATTTGTAGCTGTTCATGCCAAAACGTTGCTGCAAATATTTATAGATGGAGGTGACTTCCAATTTATAATAAAGCGGAAGCAATACATATCCGATCACCAGGTACCCAAATAGATAACCGATCACCACCTGGAAGTATCCAAATCCCGCTCCGCTGACAGTACCCGGAACAGATACAAAGGTCACCCCGGATAAAGAAGTTCCGATCATTCCAAAAGCCACCAATACCCAATTGGAATTTTTATTGCCTATAAAGAATGAATCGTTCGTGGAGTTTTTGGAGGTGTACCAGGCTACACCCAAGAGGACCAAAAAGTAAATAAATACAATAGATAATAGCAGGACTGAAGACATCATGGATTTGAAAAAATAACAGCTCCTAAGATATTGCTTTTTATCTTTCTCTGATTTTAACTTGGTATTTTTGCAGCAATAATTAGCGAATAAGAAAATTTTTTTTTAGATATGATCGAACGCATCACAGAACAACCATCTAACTATCGTCACCTGGAACATATGACCGTGACGGAATTGTTGAACCATATCAATCGGGAAGATAAATCAGTGCCGCTCGCCGTTGAAAAAACCATCCCACAGATCAGCGCTTTGGTAGAAATCATTGTGGAAAAGATGAAAGCGGGTGGTAGATTGTTTTATATCGGTGCGGGTACCAGTGGCCGCCTCGGCATCCTCGATGCATCGGAATGCCCGCCTACCTATGGCGTACCGTTTGACCTGGTGATTGGCCTCATCGCCGGAGGTGACGTGGCGATCCGGCGGTCCGTAGAGCATGCCGAAGACGACCCTAAACAAGCCTGGCTGGATTTGCTGTCATTCGGAATATCGGATAAGGATGTAGTCATTGGCATTGCCGCTTCAGGCACGACGCCTTATGTCATTTATGGTTTGGATGACTGCAACCAACATGGAATCGTCACCGGTTGTATTACCTGTAATCCCGGATCCCCATTGGAACAAAGGGCCGGTTATCCGGTGGTCGCCGTCGTAGGCCCTGAATTTGTAACGGGGAGTACCCGGATGAAATCGGGGACCGCACAAAAACTGATCCTCAACATGATCAGCACTTCCGTGATGATCCGACTCGGAAGGGTCAAGGACAATAAAATGGTCGACATGAAAATGACGAATGACAAACTGCGTGATCGGGGTGCTAATATGATTGTCCAAAAATTAAACGTGAGCTATGAAGAAGCCAGGGAACTGTTAAAGATCTATGGAAGTGTAAGGGAAGTACTCGATGCAAAGGAGTAAAAAAATCAAAGACGATTGCCGATACTCCAGGGTATTTTAAAATTTACTCTTATCTTTTTCCCTTAAAGTTTTTTCAAATACATCGCGGTCAAAATAATATTCCTTTTCCCCTTCGCTTAATGGTTTGGAGGTGTCCAGTTCAAGATCATCCTCTTCTTTAATACTATAACTGCGCATGATATAGGCCACCAAGATCCCGACCAGGCCTCCGAATAAATGGCTTTCCCAGGAAATGCCCGGTTGATTGGGCAGGATGCCAAACATCATACCACTGTATAATATGGTCACGATCAGCAATAAGATGATGGATTTAAGGTCCCGTCGGAATATACCATTCCAGAATATAAAAGCCACCAGTCCATAAATTACCCCGCTGGCGCCTATATGTACCGCAGATCCGCGGGCAAACAACCATACCGCCAGGCCGCAGAGCAGGTGAATCAAAACATAACTGACCCAGGCGATCTTCCGGTAAAAATAGAATAACATCATGCCCAATACCGCCATAGGGGCACTGTTGGAGATCAGGTGGGCCCAGTCACCATGCATAAATGGGGCAGTCAATATCCCCTTGATACTTCCGTTGTACCTTGGAATGATCCCCCAATGACTGGTATTAAAAAAAGGCAAAGCCTGGATAAAAAATCCTATCCACATCGCTACCAGAATATATAAGGTATTGCGAATACTATTCCCGATCCTGGACATTTTCATGGAGTAAATTAAAGATAAATCCGGGCCATATTCAAAATCTGATCGACAAATGATTCATCGTCAACGGCAGAAATCAGGATAGGATTTTAACCATATCCATCATGTCGGAACTGATTTCCTGGTTGTGTTTACAAGCCTTACTGAATGGGGTAAATTCAATACGGTCGTGGATCTGTCCAACCATAACGCCTTTTTTACCATCTCTCAGGGCTCTTACTGCTTCCATTCCCAGCCTGGAGCCAAGCACCCGGTCAAAACAAGAGGGCCTGCCACCGCGTTGCAGATGCCCCAAGACGGTAACCCGCATATCATAGTGTTTAAACTTTTGTTTTACCATGTCAGCTATTTCAAATGCGCCGCCCATTTTTTCACCTTCCGCCACCACGACAATACTCGAAGACTTTTTCCGCTTATAATTCTGGGCTAATGTTTTTATCAGTTCATCGATATTAGTTCTCTCTTCCGGGATGAGCACTGCCTCTGCGCCAGAGGCGATACCACTTCTCAAAGCAATAAATCCTGCATCCCTGCCCATCACTTCCACAAAAAACAATCGGTTGTGTGAATTGGCCGTATCCTTGATATTGTCGATGCAGGTCATGGCAGTATTTACAGCGGTATCATATCCCAGGGTAAAATCCGAACCAAACAAATCATTATCAATAGTGCCGGGAACTCCTACAATGTTTACCGGAAACTCATCACCGAATACCGAGGCTCCACTAAACGTACCATCACCACCTATGGCCACTAAACCCTCTATCTCAAATTTTTTGAGTTGTTCAAATGCTTTTTTCCTTCCTATAGTAGTCCTGAATTTTTCGCTCCTTGCCGATTGAAGGATCGTGCCTCCTAACTGCATAATATTGCTGACATCCCGGGATTTCATTTTATAAATAGTGCCCCGGATCATACCGGAATATCCGCGCTGAATGCCAAATACTTCCAAATTGTAATACAAGGCAGTTCTCACAACGGCACGGATGCAGGCGTTCATTCCCGGTGCATCTCCTCCGGAAGTAAATACTCCGATTCTTTTCATGGTTTATAAATATCTTCTGCGTATCAATCTGATGAATTCGACGGCTTTTTCTTTTCGGTCGTCATGATCCCATTTATAGTGGATAGCAGGACCGCGACCTAATAGATCCTGAGCTTCCTCGTAGAACTTAAAATTATTCAGGTCGGTGACAATTTGCTCAAACAATTGTTTTTGTCCCCCGAATAAAGTGTGGATAATTTCCATTCGGTCGTTGATACCAATGGCGCGGTTGATATCTCTCAACGGCAAGTCGTGCAATTTATCCGACAGTTCAGAACCTTTTCTGATATCAAACAACTCAAGAATGGAAGCTGGAATAGAATTTAATTTCGAATGGACAGGATTATTATCTGCCATCGGAGTTATTTCTTCCTTAGGCGGAACAAAGGCTATCACCAACGGTTCAGGCACTGGAATTTCTATAACCGGAGCTGCAATTTCCGGTTCGATCTTTACTTCCTGGGGTTCAAATTTGAATTCCAGTATTTTTTGATTGGCTTCCCTCTCCTGCAGTGACTGGGTGATAGACTCTTTGGTTTTTATCACCGGCAAAGCAGGGGCGGCGCTTTCCAGGAAAACATCATATAAGTCCCTCAGATAGTTTAATATCAGGTCCCTTTCCAGAGCGCTGAGCTGAGGATGTGATTCAAGGGTATTGATCATGGCCTGAAGCCTGGCTAAGATTGATTTTGCTTTAATAAGGTCCATTTGCTACTTGGCTGGAGGTGCAAATTTATGGTTTTTGAATTAAACAGCTCCGAAGTTCGACTGCTCCTCCTGTTTTACCAACAAAATATAAAAGCCCCGGTTTTGTAATTTCTAAATACCATTATAAACGGTAAAACAGGGCTGAATCCCCCGATAAATGGATATGGAATAGATGGTGGAAGGATAATTTGCACGACAATAATTCGAGACGGGTATGCCGGTGTCAAAAGTTGAACATGTACCTTTACGTCCGATGTTTCTTGAGCCTCATTTTAAAGGCCAGCGCAGTGGCTGGATTGAAGTTATTTGCGGATCGATGTTTTCCGGAAAAACGGAAGAGCTCATACGCCGGATCAAGAGGGCTAAGATTGCCAATCAAAAGGTGGTTATTTTCAAGCCTTCAACCGATGTGCGGTACGATGAAAAACAAGTGGTCTCCCATGATCAGAACATCATTGAATCTGTGCCACTTAAGTCTTCCAGGGAAATATTGAAGTATGCTGCTGGAATGGAGGTGATCGGCATCGATGAGGCCCAGTTTTTTGATCCTGATCTGACGGAGGTATGTCAGCAGATTGCACTGCGGGGAATTCGGGTCATCGCCGCCGGATTGGATATGGATTATCTTGGAAGGCCTTTTGGCCCTGTACCCCACCTGTTGGCTATAGCAGAATACATCACCAAAGTACATGCCATTTGCCCGCATTGCGGCAATCTCGCTACCCACTCATACCGATTGACTGAAGAGACCGATACCGTGGTACTAGGCGAAAAAGATAAATATGAACCCCGTTGTCGTACTTGTTATCACATGGGGAATATCTTAAATTTTCAAAGAGAGCGGTAAGAATAAGTCCGGGCTTCGACTATTTCCTAACTTTGCGGCTCAACCTGAAACGATGTCTAAAATCCGTATTAGATCTGCCCTGGTCTCCGTATTCCACAAAAACGGTTTAGATGACATCCTTCATTTAATGGCTAAACTGGACATAAATCTTTATTCCACCGGAGGTACGCACCAGTTTATTCAAAGCCTCGGTTTAGAAGTAGTCAGTGTGGAAGAATTGACGGGCTTTGCCTCCATCCTGGATGGTCGCGTAAAAACACTGCACCCAAAAGTTTTTGGCGGGATTTTGGCCCGTCGGGATGAAGGTCATCTGGCCCAGTTGGAGGCCCAGGAAATCCCTGAAATCGATCTGGTCATAGTCGATTTGTATCCTTTTGAAAAAACAGTTCAATCCACCACCAATGAAGCGGAAATTATAGAAAAAATTGATGTCGGTGGAATATCGCTGGTCCGGGCAGCCGCAAAAAATTATAAAGATGTGCTCATCGTACCTTCTCAATCGGATTATGCCTTTCTGTATCAATTGTTGTTGTCCAAAGAAGGGTATAGTGAGTTAGAAGACCGTCAATACCTGGCATCCCGGGCTTTCCAGGTCTCTTCACATTACGACACCCAGATTTTTAACTATTTTAACCGGGAAGAAAAAATTAAATCATTCGCCGAGTCAGCACCCCTTGACCGGACCTTGCGGTACGGTGAAAACCCACACCAATCCGCTGCTTTTTATGGACAATTGGATACGTTGTTAGTTCAATTACAGGGTAAAGAGCTTTCGTTTAACAACCTGGTGGATGTTGATGCCGCGGTCTGGCTGATGAAGGACATGGATGATTTTGGTACCAGCGTCGCCATCCTTAAACATACCAATGTCTGCGGTATAGCCAGCAGGGCTACCCTGTTACAAGCCTGGGAAGGTGCACTTGCCGGCGACCCGGTATCCGCCTTCGGAGGGGTGATTATTGCCAACAAGACTGTTGATCAGGCAACTGCTTTGGCCATAGACCAATTGTTTTACGAAGTACTTATTGCACCGGATTTTGATCTGGATGCCTTAAAGATTTTACAAAAAAAGAAAAACCGGATAGTATTAAAGTTAAAACACTACCCGGATGAAAAATGGACTTATAAAAATTTACTCCAGGGCGTGATCCGGCAGGAAAGGGATAATATCCTGACCACTACAGAACATTTAAAACTGGTAACTACCGACCAGGCCAGTGAACAACAACTCACGGACCTGATTTATGCTAACCGGATCGTCAAACACCTGAAGTCCAACGCCATCACCCTGGTGAAGAATAAGCAGTTGATTGGAATGGGATGTGGCCAAACTTCGCGGGTTGATGCTTTACACCAAGCTATCCATAAAGCCAGGCAATTTGGCTTTGAGGGACAACTTCCCGGCGCATCGTTGGCCTCAGAAGCTTTTTTTCCTTTTGCAGACTGTGTGGAAATCGCACACCAGGAGGGAATACAGGCGGTCATTCAACCGGGTGGATCGGTAAAAGACCAGGACAGTATAACCTATTGTCTTCAGCACAATATGGTGATGTACCTGACCGGTATCCGGCACTTTAAGCATTAAGACATGACATATTGTCTTTGTATTGATATTGGAAATAGTTTGGAAAAATTAGCGGTTTTCAGCCCGAATCGAATGGTCTTCAAACTCAGTAAGCCGGCAATCACCCTCAGCCAATATAAATCGGTATTCAAAAAATATCCTATTGGGTTTAGTATATTAAGTCAGGTAAAACCGGTTAAGCTCGGGGTAAAAAATTATTTAAAAAAACAATCTCAGTACCTCGAAATGTCCCCCGAATTGCGTCTGCCGGTGGTCAACCGATATCATACTCCGTCTACTTTAGGCAAGGACCGGCTCGCAGCGGTTTCGGGCGCTGTGCGTTTATATCCTGGCAATCCACTTTTAGTCATAGGTATAGGTACTTGTATTACCTATGATTTTGTCCGGGTTGACAGCACTTATGTAGGTGGTACGATTTCCCCGGGGTTAGATATGAGATTAAAATCCATGCATCAGTTTACGGCCGGGTTGCCTTTAGTAGAAATCAATTTAAAAGCATCCTGGACGGGGAAGACTACACGGGATGCGATGCAGTCTGGTGCCTTTTGGGGAATGTTTATGGAATTGGAAGGAATTATTACCCGTTACCGCAAGGACAATAAGGGTTTACGGGTCGTTCTATCAGGCGGAGGGGCAGATTTTTATAAAAATAAACTCAAAAAACCGATATTTGCGCACCCAAATCTGGTTTTACGTGGGTTAAAAGAGATTTTATTACTAAATGTATCGAATTCTTAGTCTAGTTGGTTTTCTTTTTTGGTTTACGTGTGATTACCAACTGGTAGCTCAGGAAAAGCCTAGAGAATATTCTCCTTATTCACGGTTGGGTATTGGAGATCTTACGGATCCTAATTTTTCCGCCTTGAGCCAATTGGGGGGTATCGCAGCAGGGTTTAACGATAAAAATATTTTAAATTTTAGTAACCCAGCCGCACTGGGCTCTCTTCGGAATACGGCTTTTGAAGCAGGGGTAAGCGCAAAATTTACTAACTTAAAAAACAATGATCTGAGTAAATCATTTTTTGGCGGCGGCCTGGATTACCTGGCTTTAGGCGTTCCGGTTTATAACCCGATCAATGAAGCACTGGATCGGATTGACCGGAAATTTCACTGGGGTATGTTATTTGCCCTTAAACCATACAGCCACGTGGGTTATGATATTGCGCAGATCGATAGTATATCGGGCACCGGAAGATACAAGCGCAGTTACACCGGTAGTGGGGGAACCTATGAATTTAAATGGTCCAATGGCATTGAATACCGCAAGTTTTCTGCTGGTTTGAGTTTGGGTTATTTATTTGGCAAAATGTCTTACCGCCGTGACCTCGACCTGCTTTCTGTTGTACTGCCCTATAGCACGATATTTTTGGATGAGATTTCTATGAATGGATTTAAATGGAACCTGGGTATCCAATATAAAATCAACCTTAGCAAATTGAAGGAAGGTGAACTGGAGTCGGACAAAACCTTATCAATAGGTCTTTATGGTCAATCCAGTCAGTCCTTTAGCACGTTAAGCGATCATGTTTACAGGAGACAATTAATAGTCAGCGCTCAGGTCGGAGTGATCGATACCGTGAGGAATGAAATCAATCTCGAAGGTTCCGGTACTTTGCCGGGAGAATTACATCTTGGTTTTTATTACAACCAGAGATACAAATTTCAATTCGGAGGTCAACTGAGCCTGGTTTCCTGGTCAAATTATAAGAATACTGCAAAACCGGAAATACTTAAAAACTCATCCAATTTATCCCTGGGGCTGGCCTATTGCCCGGATATCGAATCTCTGAATAATTTGTTAAAAAGAACTACCTATAGATTAGGTGTTAAAATCGGGAATGACCCCAGAAGTTTTAACGATACCCAGTTAAAAAATTTTGCTGTAACTTTTGGACTTGGAGTACCGTTTGTATTTCAAAGAAAAGTGTCTTTTGCTAACTTGGGCATCGAAATGGGGAGTTTGGGAATACAGGATAAATTGAAAAGCAATTATGTTCAGCTTAAACTGGGATTCACCCTCAACGATGACGAATGGTTTTTAAAAAGAAAATACAATTAACTCATTTAATAAATTAACCTTACTTCACATGAAAAACTCATCCTTCGCGCTCTTTTTGGTTTGGTTGGTTTCCTCGTCCTTATCCCTGACATTGGATGCCCAATGTGTTACCTGGCTCAATTCTCCCAAAAAAGATGAAGCAGAAACTGCCCATACCCTATACCGGGACGCACTTAAAGCGGGTAAAATTTTGGATGCCATGCCCAATTGGGAAAAAGCGTATAGTATAGCACCGGCTGCAGACGGACTCCGGGATTGGCATTATTCAGATGGAATTACGATCTATAAAGCAATTTTTGAAAAAGAAACAGATCCGGCCAAAAAGCAGGCAGCATTAAATAAAATAAATGAATTATATGCCGGAATGAAGGAATGTTATAAAGCAAAAGTTATTAAGGTCAACAATTGCAATTCGGAAGATTGTGTCAATAAAAAACTCGGTGACATCAGTGCCCAGCAAGCTACTGATATGTATTATTCTCTTCGTTCCCCTTACCCGGAAGTATTAAAAATATTGGCAGATGCGGTGACCTTGAGTGGCACAGATGCTTTATATACCGTCTTTGTGCCTTATGCCGATATTGCCGTTTATCAGTTTTTGAATAAAGAATTATCCAAGGAAGATGCCCGTGCAATTTATCAAAAGTTAAATGAGATAGCAGAATTCAATATAACAAAAAATAAAAGATATGGAAATTATTATAAGGATGCCTTGGCGTATTCTAATGCTAAATTCCTTGAGATTGAAGACTTTATTTTTGATTGTGAATATTTTAAGGAAAAACTCATCCCGGATTATCGGAAGGACCCAGAAAACCATGAATTGATCAAAACCATTTTTAATAAGCTATCTTCCAAAGGGTGTACTGATAAGGACTCACTGATGGTTGAATTGAAGGATAAATTTGAAAAAATTGTTGCGGAAGAAAACGCCAGGCGTAAAGCTGAATACGAAGCTTCCAATCCAATCTATATGGCAAAAAAATTAATTGACGAGGGTAATTTTGAAGGGGCTATAGAAAAATACAAAGACGCCATTGATTCCGCACACACCAATGAAGATAAAGGGGAGTTGGTTCTTTCTATCGCATCCCTGCAATTCAGAAAACTGGGTCAGACCAATAATGCCCGCGAAAGTGCAAGAAGGGCCGCCAACCTGAAACCAAACTGGGGAGCACCTTACCTCCTGATCGGCGATATGTATGTCTCCGGAGCCCGCAACTGTGACGACGATTGGGGATCAAGATTGGCGGTGATAGCCGCTATCGATAAATACCAATATGCCAGAAGTATTGATCCTTCTATGGCGTCAGATGCAAATGATCGGATTGACAGAATTTCCAGCGCGTTGCCGGAAAAAGAGGATGGATTTATGCGACAAGTAAAAGAAGGCCAGACGCTGACTGTACCTTGTTGGATTGGGGAAAGTGTAAAAGTCAGGTTCAAAACTTAAGACAATTCCTTACACCAAAATATTTACAAGCCTCATCTACTTAGATGGGGCTTGTGTATTTTTATAGCCCGGAATCCATTGTTTGGACTCTCTAATGCCCACGAATAATGAAAAATTTTTTGTTTTATGTATCGGTTTTCTGGATAGGCTGTTCTCCAAAGACTACAATTCCTGCCCCGGCACCATCAATTCCGCAACCCGGTACAACCGTGGTTGATCATAGTGTTTTAAGCCCTTGTCCCAACTGGTTGACACTTCAGAATCAGGATGATATTACCAATGAATACATCATCTATCGGGACGCCATCAAAGCAGGCAAATTTAGCAAAGCATTTGAGGGATGGAAAAAAGTATATGCGGTTGCCCCAGCGGCGGATGGCAAACGGACTACTGTCTTTGACGATGGAATAAGGATATATACCCATTTGTTTAACCAGGAGACGGATACGACGAAGAAAAAAGAATGGGTCCAAAAAGTATTGGACCTTTATGAACAAAGTGGGTCCTGTTACCCCCAGGGCGCAAACGTCGATGCCCAAAAAGCTTTTCAGTATTATTATTCTTTTCCGGGATATGCCGCGGATGATGAGATCTTCTTTTTGTTCAAAAAGGCACTGGATCAAGACAGCCTTGATACCGATTATTTTGTACTCAACCCTTTTACTGCCTTATTGGTACAACAATTTCTGGATAATAAAATAACCCTGGCAACAGCACAACACTATACCAGGCTGACGACTGATATTCTGAACAAAGGCTTAAAAAATTGTAAAACACCCAAAGAATGTGAGCCCTGGAAACTGATCAACGACTATGTACCTGCCCGTCTTGCCGACCTGGAAGGGGTTGAAAGTTTTTACGATTGTGCCTATTACAAAAACAAATATTTTAAAGATTTCCAGGCTGCACCTTCCGATTGTGAAGCCATCAATACGATCTATGGACGTTTACGCTGGGCTCAATGTCCTGATACCGATCAGGGTTTAATAGCCGTGAGGGCTGCCCGTGATGAATATTGCCGAAAACCGGTGGAAATAAAAGAAACCACCTTGAGTAAAGCGATTGACGCTTTAAATGAAGGCAAATACCGGGAATCCATTGAGCTGTTCAAAAACGCGATAGATGAGACAGAAGACAGGTCGCGGAAAGCAGAACTGGACTTGATTATTTCCAAAATTTATTACGGCAACCTGCGCAATTTTCCTGAATCCCGTAGATGGGCCTTACAAGCTGCTTCCAACAAGTCGGGATGGGGGCAGCCCTATGTCCTGATTGGCAAACTCTATGCTTCCAGCGGCCCCTTGTGTGGGCCGGGCAGGGGATATGACAGTCAACAGGTCGTCTGGCCGGCAATCGATAAGTGGAACCAGGCCAAATCCATTGACCCATCTGTCACGGCAGAGGTGAATAAACTAATCAATGAATACCTCCAGTATATGCCTACAAAAGAGGATTTACACATGCGGTCTATCACTGAAGGAGAGACCATTCGGATCGGATGTTGGATCAACGAGACGACAAAAACCAGGACAATTAAATAAAAGAGGAAGCCAGATAAGAATTACAGCAGCTTGTTCAGTTGAGTCCTTAATTCCTGGATAGACGGTACGCCGGAAACCCTCCAGCCGAGTTTGCCTTCTTTAAACAACATGATGGTTGGCACCGCCATGACCTGATATTTTTCACTCAGGCTTTTGTTTTTATCGATGTCGATTTTATAAATTTTGATTTTGTCATCAAATTCCTCCTTGATTTGGTCGAGTATAGGGGCCATCATTTTGCAGGGACCACACCAGACGGCATGGAAATCAATAATGACGGGCTTTGGCTGGTTGATGAGT
Organism: Saprospiraceae bacterium; assembly: GCA_034439915.1. GTDB lineage: Bacteria > Bacteroidota > Bacteroidia > Chitinophagales > Saprospiraceae > JADJLQ01. The sequence continues at coordinate 19,352 of JAWXBI010000108.1, forward strand.
TGTGAAAATTGCATAATAATATGTCAACGAACTAAAGTCTTGATAGGTTCTTTAAATAAATAAAGATTTTTGCACCCAAATTTTTAACAATATGAACAAATCAAATTTATGTATCCTTTTGACCTTGCTGGTATTAGCATGTCAAAATAAAAAGACCGAAACCACTATGGAAACTACTCCGGCACCTGCTCCAGTTGATACGGTCGCCGCCGCACCAACTGCCCCAACGGTCGACATCTGGGCATCCGAATTAGGGGCAAAATTAAAAGCTGAATATATAGCCAATCCAGCCAATCAGGCTGAAACGGATCAGAATACCATCCTCGAACATGCCGTAAAAAACAACATGGATGTAAAGCGTACTCCATCGGGTCTGTATTTTACTATGGAAAAAGAAGGCAGTGGCAAATCACCTAAAAAAGAAAATAATGTTGCGATTCATTACCGTGGATATTTCCTGGACGGGCGTGAGTTTGACTCCAGCTACAAAAGAAATTCCCCGTCTGAGCTCAAAGTCGGTCAATATGTACCAGGTTTTGCCGAAGGGATTCTGTTGTTGAAACCTGGTTCAAAAGTTAAGTTATTGATTCCTTCAGGCTTGGGATACGGACCTATGGGCCATCCTGCAGGGATCCCCGGAAACACCGTTTTAGGGTTTGATGTCGAGTTACTCAAAATCATAAAATAATTTCAAATTACCCGTCATACTAAAAAAGCCCGGTTTAGCATCCGGGCTTTTTTAGTTTTATCTCATGCAATTCAGCAATTCAACAATTCA
>JAWXBI010000109.1:0-12259 GCA_034439915.1 Saprospiraceae bacterium
ATCAAATATTTATGCATAAAACCAAAAAGTAAAATAGGAGGTCTTAAAGTTAGAAATAATTAATTTTTGATCCTTGTGGTTTTCAAAAAAACGCATTGAAAAAAAATATATACAATTTTTCTTAAATTAATATTTCCTTAATATGGGTGTCGTACTTTTGCGGCGAAATCAATTTAAACCTGAGAAATATGAACGACTTTCACATTTACCCAAAAAAGGTATTGGCTACACTTTTGTTTACCTGCCTGGCGGCAATTGTTATGGGCCAGGGCGTGACTTCTGCTACCATTGCCGGCTTAATTACCGAGACTACCGGCGAACCTTTAATAGGTGCAACCGTTTTGGCTCTCCATGAACCTTCCGGATCACAATACGGCACCTCCACCCGGGAGGATGGCCGATTTACAATACCCAATGTAAGGATTGGTGGTCCCTATACCATTACGGTGAGCTATGTTGGTTACAGAGACTATGAAGAAAAAGAAATCAACCTTTCCATCGGGCAGGTATTGCAGTTTAATGTAAAAATGCAGGATGAATCTGCCGTGTTGGATGAGATCATTGTAACGAGTGATAAAGGCACCGTGTTGAGTTCTGAGCGAACCGGCGCCGGATCGACCATTCGCAAAGCCATGATAGAGGCCATGCCCACCATAAGCCGCAGTTTAAATGATTTTTTAAGATTTGTACCCCAATCCCGATCTTCTTCGGTTGCTTCAACAGCAGGTGCGGGTGTGTCCTTTGCCGGGCAAGACTCCAGATTCAACAACCTAACCATTGACGGTTCCATTTTTAACAACAGTTTTGGATTAGCCAGTGCCCCGGGCGGTCAAACCAATTCAAGCCCGATATCATTGGATGCGATCGAAGAAATTCAGGTCAGTCTCGCCCCTTATGATGTGCGTCAGGGTGGATTTACGGGTGCAGGTGTCAATGCAGTTACCCGATCCGGCACCAACAAAGTGCAGGGTTCAGTATTTTATAGTGGAAGAAATGAAAGCCTTACCGGTAAGAAAGCTGCCGGTACCAATATCGTCAGAAATGATTTTAGCGTCAGCCAGTTGGGTGGACGTTTAGGGGGCCCCATCATCAAAAACAAATTATTTTATTTTATTAATTACGAACAGGAAATCCGTACAGACCCTGCAACTACATTCATCGCTAATCGTGGTACAAGTGGAAACAACGTAACCCGAGTACTGGCCAGTGACCTGGATGCATTATCTACTTTTTTGAAAACTAAATTTGACTATAATACCGGAGCTTATGAAAACTTTGCCCTCGGTACAGAAAGTAGAAAAGGAATGGCTAAAATTGACTACAACATCAATAAAAGCCACCGGATGAGCGTGCGATTTAATTATCTTAAATCCTTCCGGGATGTAACCTCCAGCAACAGTGGTGTGGTAAGCGGTAGCCGCAGTGGCAACCTGTTTGCGCTCAATTTCCAAAATTCAAATTATGTGATCAATAATGACCTCTATTCAGGGATTGTTGAAATCAACAGTATTGTGGGTACCAAATTTTCCAACAATTTGCAATTTGGTTATACGGCTAACAGAGATTACCGAAGTTCCAGGGGAGGAATTTTTCCATTGGTAGATATTCTTAAAGACGGAACAACCTATACCACATTTGGTTTTGAACCATTTACACCGAATAACGTGTTGAATACCGATACCTGGCAGTTTAAAGATGACCTCACCTGGTACAAGGGGCAACATACCTTAACCGCCGGGATCAATTTTGAATCGTTTAAATTTAGCAATGGTTTCACGCCTACTTATTATGGACAATATGTCTTTAATTCACTGGATGATTTTTATAAATCAGCCAACGGCGATGCCAATATCACTGCCCGCAGATACGTATTGACCTATTCAGCACTTCCCAACAAAGCCATACCATTGGCAATTACCAAAGCCTATCAGCCAGGTGTCTACATTCAGGATGAAGTCAATGCTTTCGGGGATAAAGTTAAATTTACCTTCGGGATCCGGGCAGATATGCCTTTTTTCGGTAATACCGCTTTAAATAATCCGGAAGTCCAAACCTTTACATTTAAAGATGCAGCCAATCAACCATTAAAACTAAATACGTCAAAACTCCCTGATCCTAAAGTCTTGTTTTCACCCCGGTTTGGATTTAACTGGGATGTAAAAGGCGACAGGACCCTGCAAATAAGAGGTGGTACCGGTATCTTTTCCGGAAGGCCGGCTTTCGTTTGGATTTCAAATCAAGTGAGTAACAATGGTATCCTTACGGGTTCTTTCACGTTTAATGATACCAAAGCATATCCTTTTTCACCTGATGTCACCAAATATATTCCCGAAAATGCCACTACTCCATCTTCCTATGGTTTAGCGGTGACCGATCCTGAATTCAAATTTCCGCAACTGCTCAGGACAAATATCGGGGTTGATATGAAATTGCCCTTTGGCATGGTAGGTACCCTGGAAGGTATTTTTAGTAAAAACCTTAACCAGGTATATTATATTAATGCCAACCTGGAGGCAGCCACTTCAACTTATAGTGGTCCTGATAACAGACCGATCTTTCCAGGAATTGGATTGTCAGGATCATCCCTCAACAACGCATTGAGAATTGTGGATAAAATCACAGATGCTATATTATTAACCAATACGAATAAAGGATATACGTATTCGTTAACCGCTCAGGTACAAAAACAATTCAGCAAAAATTTCTTCTTTACTGCAGCCTATAATTTTGGTGAGGCTAAAGATTTGATGACTGCCGGATCTATTGCATTTTCATCCTGGAGGGACAACCCCAGCAGATATGGTAACAATTTGCAGGAATTGGCTTACTCTGATAATGATCAACGCCATCGTATCATTGCAGGGTTGTATTATAAACTCAATTATGGCTGGGGCGGTACTGCATTTAATCTAGGCTTTCAATCTGGAAATCAGGGAAGAGCTACTTATGTAGTTAATGGTGATATCAATGGTGATGCTCAATTTTCAAATGACCTGATGTATATTCCAAACAGCCTCTCCGATATTGACTTTGAACAATATACTGTCGGAAGTGGAGCCAGTGCCAGAACAATCACCATAGACGCACAAAAAGCGGCATTTGAGAAATTTTTACAAAGCGGTTCCTACTTAAGTGAAAACCGTGGTGCTTACGCAGAACGAAATGGATTCCTGCTACCCTGGTTAACCACATTTGATGTGAGTTTAACCCAGGACTTTAATGTGACGGTCGCCGGCAAAAAGAATACTTTGCAGTTCAGGGCTGATCTGGTGAATGCGGGCAATATGATCAATGACCAATGGGGTGTGGCCACGATCACAACGACTAACAATCCTCTGCAATTCAGAAGCAGAAATACCACAACGAACAGGCCATTGTACCGTTTTACGGAAATCAGCAATGCATTGCCTGAAAATGCAACTCGATCCGGTAGCCGTCTCTCAGATGTATGGCAGGTTCAACTTGGAGTACGATATATTTTCAATTAATATTTATTGAACCTAGTATCAATAAATTATCGAAAGGTCGTGTCGGGGGGCACGGCCTTTTTTATTGGAACCACTTTGTATTATTACCTAATTTTAGGGAATGATCAGACCACTTAACAGGCAAACTTTTGGAGACCCCGCTCACAGCGGTAAGTTCCTGAGCATAGACCAAGCCAGGGAATTGTTAGCCCAATGGGTGCCTAATATCAAATTGCGCAACCACATGTACCAGGTCGGTTACTTGTTGAAATGTTGGGCAAAAGAAGTGGAAGGGCTTCATGAAGAAATGCAGTGGAAATGGCAATTGGCAGGCTGGTTACACGATGCCGATTGGGAGCTTTGGCCAGATCAACATTGTCAGGTCATCATTGAAGAATTAGAAAAAAGAGAAATTGACCCGGAAATAATACACGCGATCGCTTCCCATGGGCCTCAGCATTTTGGGGTAGAACCTGTCAATAAGCTGGATCACCTCTTGTATGCATTTGATGAACTATCGGGCTTCATACACGCTTATTCACTCATGCGTCCCAATGGTTATCAGGGTATGGATGTAAAAGGAGTGGTCAAAAGACTTAAAGATAAAACTTTCGCTGCCCAGGTCTCCAGAGCGGATATCCAGGATGGAGCAAAACGGCTGGGTCTTTCCCAGGAGGAGTTGATTGGATTTATCATAACCCATCAGGTCAATACACCTGAAGTAAATATAACTGCTCAACATGCATCCGAATAACCAAGTCCCCGATGAACGGATAGTACCGTTAAAGATCGAACCCAGCTCGACTACCCTGGTTATTTGTCTTTTGATTTTGCTGACCCAGGGATGTCAGCCCAATAAACCAGCTGGAATGTCGTATGAAACCATTGATCTTAAAAGCACTGAACAAAAGCTGGTCACCAAGCTGGATTCCCTGGGCAATAAATTAGTCGAAGGAACCCTCTGGCAAAACAAAAGGAACGGCAGCTGGGTGACGTATTACCCGGGAGGTCAGATGCAAACAATCACCAATTATATCGAAGGAAAAAAAAATGGAATTTACATCAAAATGGGGACCGATAATCGGATTGAAGAATTTGGTGCTTATGAAGATGACTTACTTGAAGGACCTTTTACCCGGTACCTGTATGGTTTTAAAGACGAAACGTTAGAATTCCATAAGGGTAAAAAAAACGGATGGGCAAAAAAATATTATATGGGTGGGGGAATCCAGCGGGAAATGCAATACAAGGATGACGTGGAAAATGGACTCTATCGTTTTTATGGAGAAGATGGTTTAAAAATGATTGAAGAAACTTTTAAAGATGGCAAAAAAACCGGAGGAGGAATTGTATTGGAGCAATAAAATATGGAGCTCAATCTGTTAGTTCACCTGAATTCACTAAAATTTTCCAACCAGGGCATATTAAAACAGGTTTGGGATCCCTGCCGCAAAAAATGGGTAGCCTTCAGTCCGGAAGAGATGGTAAGGCAACTTTTTGTCACTTATCTGATTCAGGATCGCGGTTATAGTGTAAACCGGATTGCCACTGAGAAAGAAATACAAGTGGAAAAGACCAGAAAACGATTTGATCTGGTCCTCTATACTTCTGGCCTGAAACCATATATTCTGGTGGAATGTAAAGCCCCGGAAATAAAATTAAACGAACCAGTGATTGCCCAGGTGGTGCGGTATAACCGGATGCTCGCCGTGGAATATCTGATCGTAATCAATGGACATGAATGCAGGATTTTTAGCAGCACTCCCTCTACCTGGTTAGAACAAACTGACTTTCCTCCCCTGGTTTAACCCAATTTTTGTAGTGGCAAAAATTTTAAGGAGCAGATTCTCAGTATCCCAATAATAAGGTCGCAGTAGCCTGAAAGGCGCAACTGCTCCCAAACGATAGGTTTAAATAATATGGAAAAATTAATAGGAAAGTCGCAGTAGCCTGCAACTTTCCTGTTTCCTACACTTAAATTTTGATACACCATCACAAGAGGAATAATATAAAATGTCATCTTTTTCCACTGCTCCAAACACCGGTTAATCGGGGTCCCAGGGCGGAGAAAAATTAATTTTTAACTGAGTACCTTTACTCCTATGCGTCCAACGAAGATATTGATAACCGGGGCAAATGGTCAGATCGGTACAGCCCTGGCTGCCGCCTTGAGAGAAAAATATGGTAAAGAAAAAGTCCTCTGTACCGACATCAGGAAGCCCAAAGAAGAACATGGACCCTTTGAGATGCTTGATATTCTCAACGTACAGCGGATGAGTGAATTTATTGAGGACCACCACATTACCCAGGTTTACCACCTCGCGGCTATATTGAGCGCCAATGGAGAATGGAACCCAAAAAAAACATGGAACGTCAACCTGAACGGACAATTGAGTATCCTTGAACTGGCCCATCAATATCAGATGGATAAGATTTTTTTCCCTAGTACGATTGCTGTATTTGGTTCTACCACACCAAAAGTAAATACTCCACAACATGCCGCTGCAGAGCCATCCACCGTTTATGGAATGAGCAAATTGGCCGGCGAATTGTGGTCCCAGTATTATCACTCCAGATATGAGGTAGATGTGCGCAGCTTGCGATATCCCGGGATCATTGGATGGCAGAGCGCACCTGGAGGCGGAACGACTGACTATGCGGTAGAAATATTTCATGCTGCAATTAAAAATGAAACCTACGTATCGTATCTGAATGAAAATACCATGTTGCCCATGCTGTACATGGATGATGCCATACGGGCTACGATCGAACTGATGGAAGCGCCTGCAGAAAACCTGAGCATCCGGACCAGTTACAATTTAGCTGGCATGAGTTTGTCACCCGGCAGTCTGTATCGTGAGATAAAAAAGTTTTTCCCGGATTTTAAAATAAAATATGAAGCAGATTTCCGCCAACAGATTGCAGATACCTGGACAGAAAGTATTGATGACTCCAGTGCCAGAAAAGACTGGGGCTGGGCTCCTGACTATGATTTGACCAAAATGACAGCGGATATGATCCATCATTTAAGTACTTTAATCAAAAAATGAATTACCGGTTACAAATAAGAAATAATTGTTTTAATCACTGATTTTTATATTCAACTTCCTAAATACACTTTATGAAAAGATTGATTTTCGTTTGTATGCTGCTTTCCTGCCTCCGATTAAACAGCCAGGATAATACTGCAGCCTCTGCAGCCTATAAATTGCCACCCAAAGAAATTCTCGACCTTGCAAGTGCCCCACCCGCCCCCACCGTATTGATTAACCAAACCGGGGAATGGATGGTCATCCAGCAAAAGAATGCATTTTTTGATCTTGCCGACCTGGCCCAATCCGAGTTAAAAATCGGAGGCGTGCGTATCAATCCGGCGGCCTACGCGCAGAGTCGGGTACCCTTTATAGTTTCCCTTAAATTGAAGAACCTTAAAAATGGCTCAGAGTATGAAATAAAAGGAATGCCGGTGAAACCTAAAATTTCATTTGTGCGGTATTCTCCAAATGAACAAAAAATTGCATTTTTACATCAGTCCTCAGCGGGTAATGAATTATGGGTGGTAGATATGGCAACCCGATCTGCTTCAAGATGGACCGATGTACTGATTAACTCTGCATTGGGAGACCCCTTCCATTGGTTGGACAATGATCATTTAATTGCGAAAGTAGTCCGAAAAGGCTATTTGCCTCCCAACCCTAATGCGGTACCCAGTGGTCCGACCATTCAGGAAACTGAAGGCGTTGCAGCACCTGCAGCCACTTATCAGGATTTATTAAAAAATAATGATGACGGGTTACAATTTGAACATTATTGTACCATCGATTTGTGTAAGGTCAGCAAATCAGGTGTATTTGCCATCAGCAGAAATCTATTGATAAGCCAATACGATATATCACCAGATAAAAAGTACCTGCTGCTGACCAAATTAAAAAAACCGTATTCTTTCCAGGTTCCCTATTTCCGCTTTGCCTCACAAATAGAGGTTATTGACCTGCAAGGTAAATCTGTCCGTATACTTGCAGATAATCCGGCCGATGAAGTACGTCCAAAAGGTTTTGACGCTACAAACAAATTTCCAAGGGGATTTCAGTGGCGTGATGATCTGCCTTCTACCATAGCCTGGGTGCAAGCCCTGGATGAAGGAGATCCGAAAAAGGCAGTAGAATTCCGGGATGCCCTGATGCAGATCCATGCTCCATTTTCCGGTAGCCCGATCACCATATATCAATCCGGCATGAGATTATCCGCGGTTTATTGGTCCGATGCCCATTTGGCTGTTGTGAAAGAAGGAATGTTTTCAACCAGGCAGGTTTTGCTCAAAAAATTTAACCCCTATCTTCCCAGTTTAAAACCCGACACCTTATTCAGTTATTCTTCCCAGGATGCATACCGGGACCCGGGTAATTTGGTCATGACAAAAAATGAATACGGCCGCTCCATCGTGTTGACCGATCCGGGTAAAATTAAACTTTATACCATCAGTCAGGGAGCTACTGCTGAAGGCAATATGCCCTATCTCGGTGCCCTGGATTTGAAAACGAAGACTCAGGATATACTTTGGAGATGCAAAGCCCCCTATTACGAATATCCGGTGCAGGTCATCGATATTCAGTCAGGGACATTTATTACTTCAAGGGAATCGGTGACTGATAATCCCAATTTTTACCTTAGAAATTATAAAGGATTAAACCCAACAGCCCTCACTAATTTTCCAAATCCACAACCACAATTAAATGGAATAAAAAAAGAAAAAATTCAATACCAGCGGTCGGACGGCCTGCAACTCACCGCCACGTTATATACCCCAAAAGGTTATGATAAAATCAAAGACGGCCCTTTACCGGTCATGATGTGGGCTTACCCGTTGGAATATAAATCAGCCAGTGATGCAGGCCAGGTGAGAGGTTCCAAGTATATGTTTACCCGGGTTAGCTCGGGATCGCCTTTGTTTTGGGTATTGAGGGGTTATGCGGTCATGGATCAAACCGAAATGCCGATTGTAGGAGAAGGGGATGAAGAACCCAACAATACCTATATCCCCCAGTTGGTCCAAAATGCTGAGGCAGCGGTTAATAAAATTGTAGACCTGGGTATCGGAGATCGCAACCGGATAGGGATTGGTGGTCACTCCTATGGTGCTTTCATGACTGCCAATTTATTGGCGCATTCTGATTTATTCAAAGCAGGTATTGCCCGTTCCGGAGCCTACAACCGCACACTTACACCATTTGGATTTCAGAACGAACAAAGGAGTTTTTGGGAAGCTCCGGAAGTCTATCTCGCCATGTCCCCATTTGCCAATGCTCACAAAATCAACGAACCTGTTTTATTGATTCATGGTGAGGCTGATAATAATTCGGGTACATTTCCGATCCAATCCGAGCGATTGTTTAGTGCCATCAAGGGGAACGGGGGAATAGCCCGGCTGGTGATGTTACCTTACGAAAGTCATGGTTATGCTGCAAAAGAAAGTGTATTGCATATGTTGTATGAAATGGATCAATGGCTGGAAAAGAATGTAAAATATCCTCAAAACAAATCGCAAAAACCAAAATCTTAATATGATCGATCAGGTCGTCACCTCCCTCAGGGTTGAACTCAGTGAGCTCCAAACAAACAACCTATTAAAAAAAGAAAGGATCATTACCGGACCTCAGGGAGCTATAATCCACACGACAGAAGCCGGAGATGTTATTAATTTTTGTGCCAACAATTATTTAGGGCTTTCGAGTCATCCTGAAGTAATCCGGGCCGCCAAGGCCAGTATTGACACCCATGGATTCGGCATGTCGTCGGTTCGCTTCATCTGCGGTACCCAGGATATCCACAAACAACTGGAAAAGTCTCTTTCAGACTTTTTGGGGCAGGAAGACACTATTTTATATGCTGCTGCTTTTGATGCCAATGGCGGAATTTTTGAACCTCTGTTAAATGAAAACGATGCAGTCATTTCCGATGAATTGAACCATGCCAGTATCATTGACGGCATCCGTTTATGCAAAGCGGTGCGTTTCAGGTACAAACACAATGATATGGCGGACCTGGAAACTAAATTACAGGAAGCCGGTAACGCCAGAAGGCGATTGATCGTCACCGACGGCGTTTTTTCTATGGATGGTACCATAGCCCAATTGGATAAAATCTGTGATCTGGCTGATAAATATCAAAGTATGGTGATGATCGACGAATGCCATGCGACTGGATTTATGGGTAAAAACGGACGAGGGACCCACGAATACCGGGGGGTCCTGGACCGGGTTGATATCATCACCGGTACGTTAGGCAAAGCGCTGGGTGGGGCAAGCGGAGGGTTTACATCGTCGAGGAAAGAGCTGATTGAATTATTAAGGCAAAGGTCGAGGCCTTATTTGTTTTCCAATACCCTGGCGCCTTCGATCGCCGGAGCATCGATACGGGTCCTTGAATTGCTCAGCAGTTCCACGGCACTTCGGGACAAACTGGAATCCAATACGCTCTATTTCAGGAAAGCCATCACCGACGCTGGTTTTGATATACTGCCAGGGACTCATCCGATAGTCCCGATCATGTTGTATGAAGCAGGCTTGGCTCAGGAATTTGCCAGCCGGCTTTTACAAAAGGGAATTTATGTAATCGGGTTTTTCTTTCCGGTAGTTCCAAAAGGAAAAGCACGGATCAGAGTCCAGATCTCAGCCGCTCACGAAAAAGAACACCTGGATAAAGCAGTAGAGGCTTTCTCTGAAACGGGTAAAGAGCTTGGAGTGATAAAATGAATTAAATACGATTTATCATCTCCTGTTCCAAATCAGGTATTTACCAGCTTCCGTTTTAAACACCAGTGCACCTTCATGAAACAAATACCGGTTTAATCTGGCATATTCCTTTTGACCTGTTGGCCGAACATACATAATTTGATCTTTGGTATACCAGTGGCCGGCTATGTCCGGTTTTTTAGTATCTGCCATACTCCAATTGGAACCTCCCGAACTTGTTGCTATTTCCTGAACGAAAGTACCATCCGGATAAAAACTAAGAAAATAAGCGGTGACCAGACTGGCTGCCTGATCGCCGAAACCGGAATTTATAACTTCCTCTTTTAGCCAATGGCCTAATACTGCAGGATCCCTTTCAAATTTATCCTGAGGAGGTTTGAGAGCAGGACTGTCAAGGGCTTTGGGAGCTGAGGCTGAGCCGGTATTTACCTGAGCATCTGTTGAACTCATAAAATCCGCCGATACCCGGGTCACCCCCAGCAATAATAACTCCAGGTGAATGCCTGAGCTATTTTTGGCGGCTTCAAAGGTCGCCAGGGGTACTGCTGTGCCAGAAATTAATAATTCACCGATTAAATTACCTGAAACAACCTTTGCCTTAATGTCGTATGTACTTCCGGTTTCAATGTATTTGCCGGTTACCCCGGTACCGGACTGTTGCATTTCGATTTGAGTAAAGTCACCATTGATTTTACCGGTATAGATGCCCGAATAATTGATCTGGGCATCGGAATCCAGGCTGGTAATGAATAATAATAAAAAAAACAACCCGCTCCTCATCTGCGTTATTGTTTTTTTTGAAAATCGAGGGCTACACTGTTGATACAATAACGCAATCCGGTTGGCTTGGGTCCATCATCAAATACATGGCCCAGATGACCACCGCATCGGGCACAGACTACTTCTGTCCGGCTCATACCGTAGGAATTGTCATTTTCATCAGCGAGGCATTCTTTGTTTACAGGCATATAAAAACTTGGCCAGCCGGTACCGGATTCAAACTTGGTTTCTGAACTAAATAAAGGCAACTGACAAGCACGGCATACATAAGTGCCTTTTTCATGATGATCCCAAAGGTCACCGGTAAAAGCCTGTTCAGTGCCTTTCTGGCGAATGACTTTATATTCCATCGGGTTCAGCTCTTTTTTCCACGCTTCATCCGATTTGACTATTTTTTTTATCGTATCGCTGGCAGATGCTGTCACTGGGCTGTTTCCGGGGGATTCCTGGTTATTCAGGTTACATCCGCCATAAAGGGATAAAATAAGTAGTAGCATTTTCATAATAAGAAATTATAGATTTAATTCTTGTGATTGTTTATTTGATCAAACCGCCGATCATCCTGTTCGGCCAGGTTTACAATTTTTTTGATTGCGAGGATAATGACCATGATGAGGAGATAAACGATAAAAAAAACAAAATACAACCAACGGTAACTGCCGGCTTCATCAATAGCCAGGCCACTGATCCAGTGGGCAAATACACCACTCAGCAGCGCAAGCCCGATAAAACAAACAATGGATGTCCACCAATAGATTGTTTTTGGTGAATGCACCAGGCCCAGGATGACATTGTACATCGCAAATAAAAATAAAAATGCAATATTGAGGGTCCAGGCAACCCTGGTTTCAAAACTCATACCCCCCTGAATCAGGATTTTGACCAGTCCGTTTGCAACAGCCATAATGAACAAAGCCATTAAAGCCTGGAACACCGGATTGGTCCACCTAAAACGAACAATAGACTGAAACGAGGACATGTATTAAAGTTAAGCGATTTCACCCAGCAAATCATAATCTTCAGCTTCCTTGATCAACACAGGAACAAAGGTGCCCGGGGAAAGGGATCCGACGGCACCCAGGATGTGGACTTCCTGGTCAACTTCTGGACTATCAGCTTCGGTTCTACCCACCCATTTATTTTTTTCTTTACGATCAATGATCACGTGGAGGGTAGTACCGATTTTTTTTTCGTTTTTTTCTCTGGAAATTTCCCGCTGTATTTCCATGAGTTTATTGGAGCGCGCTGATTTCACTTCAT
>JAWXBI010000110.1:0-22969 GCA_034439915.1 Saprospiraceae bacterium
AATGTATCCAACCGCAACCTATGAAGACGATTGCTGATCCTGCCTGCGGTACAGGTGGTTTCTTCCTCGCAGCTTATGATTACCTGGTCGCCAACAATAAATTGGATAAGGAACAAAACAAGTTTTTAAAGTATTCCACTTTTTTCGGCAACGAAATTGTAGCCAGCACCCGGCGACTGGCCCTGATGAATTTGTTTCTGCACAATATCGGGGATATTGCCGTCGACAATCAATCTGCCGGAAAGGATGGTTTTATATCTCCGGCCGATGCCCTGATCGCAGCCTCCCCGGTCACCTACGATTATGTCCTGGCCAATCCACCTTTCGGAAAAAAGAGCGCCCAAACGTTTACCAATGAAGAAGGCGAACTGGAAAAGGACGATCTGACCTATAACCGCCATGACTTCTGGGCCACCACCAGCAATAAACAATTAAATTTTGTCCAGCATATACGATCCATGTTGAAAACTACCGGATTGGCCGCTGTTGTAGTCCCGGACAATGTACTTTTTGAAGGTGGTGCAGGTGAAACTGTTCGTAAAAAACTGCTGGAAACCACCGATCTGCATACCATCTTGCGTTTACCAACCGGTATATTTTATGCGCAAGGAGTCAAAGTAAATGTCATTTTCTTTGACAATAAACCCGCCAGCAAAAGCCCCTGGAGCAAAGAAATCTGGGTATATGATTATCGTACCAATATTCACCATACGCTTAAGAAAAATCCACTAAAACTGGATGATTTAAAAGATTTCATTAATTGTTTCCATCCAGCCAACCGGCACAAAAGGAAAGAAACCTACCATCCGGATACAAAACCGGAAGGCCGATGGAGGAAGTTTACCTATAATGAAATAATTGCACGGGACAAAACCAGTTTAGATATCACCTGGTTAAAAGACAAATCCCTGGCCGATCTGGACAACCTGCCCGATCCGGATACTTTAGCAGCCGAAATCATTGAAAACCTGGAAGCAGGCTTGGCGAGTTTCAGAGAAATAATGATAAAATTAAATGGAAATTAATAGTACCTTCTGGGCACATTTAATTAAAATCACTTCATCAATTGTAAAATTCCAAAGATGAAACCTTTTCTGTATGCCGCAACAATCCTGGTCTTCCTATCCGACTGCAGCACGGTCAACCTCCCCGCCCCCACCCAACTCCCAAACGGCTGGTCCATCAGTCCATCCGGTAAAAGCATGCCCTTGGGCGACCTGCCACTCAATATGGCAGTGTCCCCGGATAAACAATATATGGTGGTGACCAATAGTGGGCTGAGTGAACACAGTTTACAATTAATAGACCTCCAGCAAGAGGCCGTCATCGACCAGTTTATAGTACCGGTGACCTGGGTCGGTATAGATTTTATAGACGACCGCAATTTTTATATCAGTGGAGGCACTACCAATAAGATATATAAATACAGCATCGTCAATAGAAAAATCAAATTTGAAAGTGAATTAGCCATTGCGGATCCCTGGCCCAATCCGGTCTGGCTCGGGGGCCTTTGTATTGACCCGGTTCGTAAAATGCTTTACATCGTCTCTAAGGAAGACAAACATTTGTATATCGTAGATTTAAATGCCAATAAACTCAGTCAAAAAATTCCAATCGGAGCGGAAGGGTATACCTGCCTCCTGAGCCCGGACCACTCCACCTTATACATCAGCCTATGGGGCGGAGATGTTATTTTACCATTTAATACTATTTCCGGTAAACTGGGAACGGGTATCCCTGTTGGCAATCATCCCAACGATATGTGTATGACCCGGGATGGACGATTTTTGTTTGTAGTTAATGCCAATGACAATAGCGTCTCTGTCCTCCACCTCACCGATCAAAAAGTCATCGAAACACTCAATGCAGCTTTATATCCGGGTTCTATTACCGGAAGCGGTACCAATAGTGTTGCGCTTAGCGAAGACCAACATACCCTCTACATAGCCAATGCAGATAATAATTGCCTTGCAGTATTTGATGTCACCACCCCCGGTACGAGTAAAAGCCTGGGGTTTATCCCTACTGGTTGGTATCCGACTTCGGTGAAATCAGTAAAAAATAAGATCTGGGTAGCCAACGGTAAGGGGTTTCAATCCGCGGCTAATCCCAAAGGACCCAGCCCGATCAATCCCAGGGAAAATGTCACTTACCAGCAAGGTGATTTGGCCAAACCGGATGAAATTCAATATATAGGCGGATTGTTTCGGGGCAATCTGAGTGTTATCGAAAAGCCTTCCTCTAAAACCCTGGCTCAATATTCCAACAGGGTAGTCAATAATGTCCCGTATAAAAAAGAAAACGAGCTTATAGCCGACGGACGCAACAATAACCCTATTCCAAAAAAAGTAGGTGACCCTTCGCCGATCAAATATGTTTTTTATATCATCAAAGAAAACCGGACTTATGATCAGGTTCTCGGTGATGTAAAAGAAGGCAATGGGGATTCCAGCTTATGTCTATTCCCTGAGGCCATCACGCCCAATCAACATAAACTGGCCAAAGAATTTGTTTTACTGGACAATTTTTATGTCGATGCCGAAGTGAGTGCTGATGGCCACAACTGGAGTACCGGCGCTTATGCTACTGACTATGTGGAAAAAACCTGGCCGATGAGTTATGGCGGAAGAGGGGGAGCTTATGATTTTGAAGGCACTAAAAAACTGACCTGGCCACAGAAAGGATATATCTGGGATCATTGCAAACGGGCAGGTGTCACCTACCGCACTTATGGTGAATATGGGGCGCAGGGTAAAGCGGTGATACCAGCATTAGAAGGCCATGTAAGTGATGTCTACACTGGCTGGAATATGTCGGTCCGCGATACCACGAGATTCAGTCAGTGGAAACGCGATTTTGATTCCCTATTGGCTATCAATGCAGTCCCAAGATTCAACAGCATCCGTATGGGCAATGACCATACTGAAGGCCTTCGCAAAGGGCGTCCCAGTCCATTTGCTTATGTCGCAGACAACGATATGGCAACGGGTATGTTGGTTTCCCATCTCAGTAAAAGTCCTATATGGAATGAGTCGGTAGTCTTTATCCTCGAAGACGATGCCCAGAACGGCCCCGACCACGTGGATGCACACCGAAGTATAGCATTTGTAGCCGGCGGCATGGTCAAACGGAATTTTGTGGATCATACCATGTACTCCACTTCTTCCATGTTGCGGACCATCGAATTAATTTTAGGAATAGCCCCCATGAGCCAGTATGATGCAGCGGCTACTCCTATGTGGCGTTGTTTTACTTCCAGGGCGGATAACCGTTCGTTCCAATATCGGATACCGGATGTAGACCTGGATGAAAAAAACACCGCTATGAACAAATGGCAAAAAATCTCCGAGACTTTTGACTTGTCTAAAGAAGATGCTGTCAATGATATTTTATTTAATGAGGTACTTTGGTATGCAGTAAAAGGAGAAGGAAGGCCATATCCCGGACCGCGACGGGCTGCCTTCCTGAAGCAATTGGAGGAGGAGGATAAGGATTGAGCCCCGATATCTCGGTGGAGGTTGAGGCCTGCCCGAATTCCGGTAACGGAAGGCGGGTTAAGGTTAAGGCTGAGGTTGAGGCTGAGGCTGAGGCCTGCCCGAATTCCGGTGACGGAAGGCGGGTTGAGAGAAAACCACTTGTTTTGCCTGTTGTACCATTAACCATTTACCCTTTTAGCATTTAACCTCGCACCTTGTCTCTACTACAAAAACGCATCACTCTATACGGCCTGACTATGATCGCTATTGGTTCCAGCATTGGATCTGGAATCTTTGTCACACCGGGGACCATTGCAAGGGAAATCCCCCACCCGTATCTGATTTTAATGGTTTGGCTATTGGGTGGTTTGATGGGATTGACCGGAGCCTTGACCTTTGCTGAATTAGGTGGTTTATTTACACGGGCTGGAGGGGTTTATGTATATCTAAAACACGCGTATGGCAACCTGGCTGGGTTTTTATATGGCTGGGTGATGTTGGTAGTAATTAATACCGGTTCACTGGCTGGCCTTTGCGTCGCGTTTGCAGAATATCTGCGGTTTTTTATTCCGGAAATCTCCGGTCCGCTGAAGATGGGTATATCGGCGGCTACCCTGATCATACTCACAGCCATCAACATCCTGGGGGTACACTATAGTCAGCACTTGTCCAATATCCTGACGACCATAAAGGTGGCGGCCATTGCTATTATTGTATTGATCGGTTTATTTGCAGGAGATGCGGATGCTATCCAGCAAAATTTTAATACAGCGCATGCCCTGCCCGCTAACCTGTTTGTGGCCTTATTCAGTGGTATGATTGGTGTATTTTTTTCAGTGGGGGGATGGCACCATGCCACCTATGTAGCAGGTGAAGTAATCAACCCGGAAAAGAATGTAGCCCGGGCCATGGTCCTGGGCACCACCATCATCACCATAGCCTATGTCACGATCAACCTGGCCTATATGCGCTTGTTACCGGTGGATATCATAGAACAAACCCAGACTGTAGCCAGCGATGCGGTATCCCGGGTCATTCCCTGGGGTGGTAGGTTGGTAGCTATTGGTATTGCCCTCTCTATATTTGGCACCATCAGCATTTATACTATGAGTGCGCCCAGAATTTATTATGCTATGGCGGAGGACGGTTTGTTTTTTAAATCCATGGCCAAGGTGCATGTCCGCTGGAGGACACCGGTCACGGCTATGCTGATCCAGGCGCTATGGGCCTTGTGTGTCCTGTTTTTTTTCCAGGCTTATTTTGACAAGATTATCACTTTCGTCACCTTTATGGATGCCTTGTTTTTCGCCCTGGCTGCCGCTGCTGTTTTTGTTTTCCGTCACACACTCAAAGATCATCCCCGGGTTTATTCTGTATGGGGCTATCCTTTCATCCCCCTAATATTCATATCGCTGCAGACTGTGTTTGCGATCAACATATTTTTTCAGAAACCGCAACAAGCTCTGCCGGGGTTGGGATTGATGATATTAGGAATTGGGGTTTATTATTGGTTTAAAAGGCAATTAAAATCTTAACCACTTCACCTTTTAGCCGCTTTACCTTCTAACCTTTGAGAATGTTCTAAAAGTTCGAGGTCAACCGCAAATTGATCTCCGTAAACTTTATATAAAATAGTCCGCTGACATCAGGTGTCATTGTTTGATTTATTTTGACTGGTTTGGCTTTTGGTTTCCGCAACTGGTCAGTCCGAAATATAGAATCGTTATGAGAAGTTAATTCACTAATTCTTTGTTTGTTAGTTTAATGTCAGTACTGTCACCAAAAGGTAATTGCTAACTAGCCTGGGCTACCTGCAATACGATCAAATAGCACTATACGACCTACGAAGCACTACACTAAAATTATAAGAAAAATTGCCATTCGAAGCACTGCGCCACGTCCGGCTGGGGCATGATCGTGTAGCTCACGTTAGCAACTGCTTTTGTTTCTAATGAGGCAAAGTCTAAATTTTGTAATTGTCTTGCCGCTGAATTAAAGACAAGGTCAAGCGAACTACTGATTATACCCGCGCTTCACCCGTTATTGTCGACAATGCTCGATTAGCCTTAGCGCTTCTTTGCTGTACTTTATCCGGGTCTCAATTTACTGTTAAAAGTAAGTATGTCAAAAAGTCAGGATGCTGATCAAGGTCATATTAATGGCTGACACACGTCATTTCAGTTATACCGTTTTTGTATTTTTTTTGTTTAACCCATTTTACCATGCAAATACAAACTGGTTTAATTAATTACGCACATCAAAATTACTTTACTGTTAGTTCAACAAATACGGGCGATAAAGAGTTTAATAACGAAGCACTTGCTTTTACAGAAGATGCAGTTACAAAACTCCTCATCAAAAATATGATCAGTATCCGCTGCAAAATGTTCGTGAAAGCACAGTTGAATAAACTTGGTCTCCATTATACTTCTATAGAATTAGGAGAAGTAGTACTTCCGGAGAGTTTATCCGCTGAACAACGCGATCAATTGAAGAGCGCTTTGGTGGAGGGTGGACTTGAATTGATGGATGATAAAAAAACCATTCTTGTTGAGAAAATAAAAAATTCGATTGATGAAATGTTACACTATGCAGTTTTGTTGCCTAAAACAAACTATTCTGATTATATAAGCAGGAAGTTAAATTTGGACTACATCCACCTATCCAAAATGTTTTCTTCGTTGATGGGCATTTCACTAAAACAGTTTATTATTAACTATAAGATTGAAAAAGTTAAAGAATTGTTGTGTTATAGCGAACTTACTTTATCCGAAATTTCTTATGAGTTAAACTATAGTAGTGTAGCTCATTTATCAAACCAGTTTAAAAAGGCAACCGGTCTGTCTCCTGCTTTTTTTAAATCGACAAGCCAGGGGGAAAAAGTTTTGTCAAATACGCTGGCATAATTTATTAAATCAGTTTGTCCAAGCTGCAAAATTTAAGAATTGAATCGGTCAGACAAAACACAAATTGTTTTGATGGACTTTTTCATCTCCTTGTCAAATACAGTATATCACTAATTTTACTGTCTTGCTGAAGCGGTATCGGTGCATCTCTTGTCAAGGGTTTTCCATTTAAGATTATATTTTCAAGCGTCACGTTTGTCCATTCACAATTTACAATAGAAGGAATGGGACTTCAGGGTTCTTCTTTTGGCTAAAACCCACATTCGTATAAGATGAAAATAGTAATATGTATATAAATGTGTAATATGTATATAGATGTACTCTTCATTTTTTTATAATTGCCAGTATAGAGTATAGCGTATAGAAACTCTTCAACTTTACTTTCACTCTGCAGGCTTGCCGATAATGTTTCGGGTAATGGCGATTTTGCGGTTTATAAGCACAAATATTGAACCAACCACTATTGCTCATTATATAGATGCACAAAGCGTAATACTTGCACAGCTCGACCCGCCAATGCGGAGTCACCCGATAAATTCGCCAATACCTTTTTAGCTGTTGGCATTAGAAATCTGTTTCTAAATCTGCATTGTCTTTTGAAGCTTCGATATATCAAATCCTTTTTCTCTAAGACGGCCAATTATTTGTTCATAAATTACTTCGTCCATTTTTGCAGTTCGCGAAAGTATCCACAAATATTTTTTGTCAGGGTGACTAACTACTGCGTAACTATAATCGCCTGCCAAATCAATAATCCAATATTTACCTTTGAAGGGCCAGAAGAATTGAACTTTCAATTTTGCGTTGCCGGAGTTTTTATCTACAAATGCTTTTCCTTTTATGTAGGATTGTTTACCATTTACGCTGTCTCTGTTACATCTATTTTCTACAATAACATATCCCTTGTCGCTTAGCGTATATTCAGCTGTAGTGCAATGACACCCTTTCTGAAATCTTTGTGGATATGAGGCAATTTCAAACCATTTGCCAGCATATTTATTTAAGTCCACATTTGGAACTGTCTGTAAGGTTTGTGCCTTCAAAATTGTTGTTGTTAAAATTATTACTGGAATTAAATAGAAATATCTTGCTTTCATTGTCTCCAAAGATCTGTTTTAGGTCACTCAGGTTTTATTTTTTAAGAGTTAGTTTCTTGCCGTAAAGATACAAGTTTGAAGGGAACCAAATGCTTATGGGTTTTAGCCCCTTAAAAAGTCAGACGTGATTACAAATAAATTTTTGTAATTATGGACGTGAAAAAGTCATTTACTAAAGCTGAGAAACTCAGCATTTTAAAAGAAGTAAGCAAAACAGGAGTCAAAGTAACTTTGGCGAAGTACGGATTGTATCCAGCAACCTATTATTATTGGAAGCGGAAATTTGAGGAACTCGGTGAGGGAGGTATGGATCACGGTATGACCAAGGATCGCATGAAACGAATACGAGAGTTGGAAAAGGAGGTGGTCGCTTTGAAACAAATAGTAGCTGAAAAAGAACTAGAGAGTCATCTTAAGGATGAAATGCTAAAAAAGAAGCATCCCTGGGCTCGCGGAAAAAAATCGTAAGAGAATATATCGCCCAGGGAATGAAGCGGGATATAGCATTGAAGATCAGCAAAGTAAGCAAGCATCAATACTATTACATTGAGACGGGAAACTTACCAGGTAAAAAACCATCGGAATATACCCCCAAATTATTGGAAACCGGGGATTGGACAATGGTAAAGGAAGAACAGATCCTCCAAGTGATAGCGCATGAAAAAAGAGACCCGGATACAGATTACGGATATCGAAAAATGTGGGCAGCACTATTGTTAATGAAATATTTTATCAATCATAAGAAAGCATTTCGGATCATGGATGAAAATCATTTATTGCACGATCTCCATAAACGGCCAAGCCGGATGTATGCCAGATAGCGAAAGGTATATCCCAAAGGTCCGCTTGAAGTGATCGAAATGGATATCAAATATCAATGGGTTGAAGGTGCTGGGAGACATTCATTTATACAACGATGCGTTGGCTCTTTTTCAGGATTCTTTAAAAATAAAAATGGCGTTTAACGATGAGCAGTCTGTTGCAATCACGCACGGAAACCTGGGACGCTTGAATTTTGGTATTGGTAATTTTAAACAAGCTGTAAAATATCTTGAACTTGACTTAAAGATCCTTGAAAAATCAGCAGGAGAAGAAAGTCTGAAATCAAAAATGATGAACCAGATTGCCAGCTGCCTGATTGAGTTGCAAGATTTTAAGAGAGCCATATGGCACATTTGAAATGATGATTAAATAGCGGGCATTCTATTTGGCAATACACTTTTTATTAGGCATCACACCCCTGTATTGTCGGGTAGCCTTTGTTGAGCGTTCGCGCCGTATTAGCCCTAAAGTGAACCCCTGTCAGATTTAGGATCTGTTGGTTTGCAATGGCAACCATTAGGGTAAAGTGAATGCGGAACAACATAGCCCATCATTCCATAGCCCATCGTTTCCTTAAAACCTTTGGGAAGATTTTTTAATACCTCTTTTTTTGTCTTTGCTTCTTTCTATCCTATTTTTGTGCGGATGCGGATTCAAGAATTGATTAACTTTAATTCAGTTCTAAACCCATAATCCATGTTAAGCGCGCTATCAATTCTATTGTACCTCGTTCTGTTGGTAAGCATTCCTGCGGAACCAAAATTCGAAACGCAGGTTCTGGATACCAATGTCGCCATTGGTTACGGATTGGCTATCGGGGATGTTGATGGAGATAAGAAGCCGGACATCCTGCTCGCAGATAAGAAACAATTTGTCTGGTATCGCAATGGTGATTGGAAGCGATTCGTCATGATTGAAAACCTGACGGAGTCAGATAATGTATGCATTGCGGCGCGAGACATCAATGGCGATGGAAAAGTAGAGGTCGCCGTGGGCGCGCAATGGAATCCAGGCGAAACATCAGATACTGTTAAATCCGGATCTGTACACTACTTGATTCGTCCATCCGACCCGACACATCTTTGGACCCCGGTTGAGCTCCACCACGAAGTTACGATTCACCGGATGCGTTGGGTAAAAGCTGAAAAGAACAAATATCACCTGGTCGTGCTTCCGCTTCATGGACAGGGTAACAAAAATGGGGAAGGTGCTGGCGTGAAAGTGATTGCTTACGAGATGCCTGCTGATCCAAAAACAACATGGAAACACTGGGTCATAGATCAATCCATGCACCTTACACACAATCTGGATGTTGTCGACAAAGGTGATACGGAAACACTTTACGTCGGAGGTAAAGAAGGTATTAAGGTGTTTTCATTTCAAGGGGGCAAGTGGTCTCCGGCTAATAACGGTGAATGGTTTGTTCAAGGCCATAGTTTTGGAGAAGTGAGAACCGCGGCGATGACGTCGAAGCCCAATTTTATAGCGGGTATAGAGCCGATGCACGGAAACTTCCTCACTGTTTATTTGGCAAACGAAAGCAAGGAACGAGTTGTCCTGGCATCTGAATTTAACCAGGGACATGCGCTTGGTGTTTCGGACCTGCTAGGCACAGGTGTACCTCAGGTCATCGCCGGATGGCGCGAACCCGATCCACAAAAGAAAGTTGGCGTCAAAATTTTTGTCGCGCAAGATAGCCTAGGCAAGGTGTGGAAAGACTTTTGGATCGACGAGAATGGAATGGCGTGTGAGGATCTTCAGTTAGCTGATTTAGATGGCGATGGTAAGAAAGAAATCATCGCGGCCGGTCGGGCCTCGCACAATTTAAAGATCTACTGGAATAAGAATGCCAAGTAAGCTGACGAATTAGCACTGTGTCAATTCGGATTTGATATCGTCAATTTAACCCAAGATTCCACCTTTGAGGTTATAGAGATTTTCAAATCCAAACTTATCTGCTTTCTTCCATTAAAAGCCCCAACCGTTTTCAATCATTAGTTCCTTTCCTTACTACGTTTGAATTTATCAGGTCCGAAGGCAGGTTATTGTCCACGGGAGTTCGCTGAATGAACACCAGCGCTCCCTTTGACCCCTTTACATAAACATCAAAAAACTTCACAATGCTGGTCAAAGTGAAGTTCCATGCAGTCCCCTGCTCATGCGGGATGTTCGGAAGATATCCGAGATTGCCCATGTAGAAAAAATGATTAAGCCCTTTTAAAGAAAGTTGAATGCGATCGGAGTATTTGAGTGAATCGAAAAGCTGATTACTTGCCTCATCCAGCTTGCGGATATATTTTCGATCGCTGATTATCGAATAATACGGAGTTTTCATCTTGTTGATATCGAAGTTGGGAGACTTGACTATAGATTCCATTGACTCCCAACTATCTATCGTAACCACAGCTTTCGGAGTCATGTGATTTGTCTGGAACAACAAAGCTGGTATTCCCTCCGAGTTGATTACCAAGATCCCCAGTTTGCACATATGTGCGAATTTCTGTGATGATAGAAATTCGCAGATCGCATTGATCTCTATCACCCTTTCATCAATGACCTTTTGATGATCCGGACCACCAATGGCTGCAGCACGTTCTCCAAAAGATTGATTTCCCTGGATGTAATAGCGCGTAAATATCCTTTTACGGGTTTTACATGAAATGCATTTTTCCCGGACATATCGATGATGGAGTGTCCCTGGGTAAATAAGAGTATAATTTGTATGAGTTGACTCATAAGAATTGGGTTGGTTGATATGTTTTGAGCTTTGATTTTCTGCAAATTCACGCACGACATATCTACAATCCAAATCCTTATTAAAACAGGGGGGTCATCCCGCACAAAGCGGGACGGAATAGTTAAAATTAAAGGGGCCAATATCCCCGAATAACCCATTTTGAGGGGGGTCAGTATGCCGGAATCAAAATTACCCCAGGGGGGTCATCCCGCCAAAAAACGGGAGCCGGAATGGGGGGTCAATATGCCCCGGAATATACAACTATCGCCAACAGCGATGCTTTGTGTCAGCGGGGGCGAAGAACAAATCCTCATCTTTTGTGTTACTATCAACTGCATATCCAGCTGACGTAACACGGATGTACTTCAGAATATAATTTCAACTTTGTATCTTTAATCAGATTCCCTGCCTGCGTGACGCAGTCAGGCAGGAGTTCCGGGCTGAACGTTTTCCGAATACCCCGCCGAACGCAAAGCCCTAACGTTGTGCGAAAGCCTACCGCCGACGAAGAGAAACATCCAGATAACCTTTTAGAATCATTTTGTGTTAGATGAAAATAGTTTCATTTTGTTCCATACTAAATATACGTTCAATGCATAACGGTTACCCTTAAGAAAGTGGCAGGAATGGAAGCGGTATTATCCGTAGTGCTTTTGTTTTGACTGTTAAACAAAGCTTCTAATTCATGCTGTAGATCCAAAGCCTTACCATTCTTCTCAGCTGCTTCAAAAGCATTCATGGTGGGACCGTAATAGTTTTTGAACTTGTTGACGAGTTCTGACGGTGAATAAGGGGCATTAAATGTAAAAGTATCCTTAGAGAATGATATGTTTTCTTTTGATATTCCGGCCCTACCAAAACGTTCAATAACATTGCTCTCTACTCCCCACAACATCGGGCTAATGAAACCCTCCGGCTGTGGTGGTGTGTATGCAGAGCTGATCTTTAATATTTGCGCTACCAGGGTCGGATCTCCCGGGATCCAGTTCCCCATGACTATTCTTCCACCCGGACGCATAACACGAACCATTTCCCTGGCTACATCAAATGGCTTTGGTGCGAACATTGCACCGAAGATGCTTATGACAAGATAGTCCCTGATAATTGTGCCCGGATTATAGCTAAAATGGAAAATACCAATTCAACAGGAAGCATGAAAGATTGAATGGCTATAGCTGTACTTAAAGCAGCAGAAAGAAAAGGATTAATCAGCAAGGGGAGTACAATTGTAGAATATACCGCCGGAACAACAGGCATCTCTCTCGCATTTGTGTGTGCCTCCCTGGGTTATAATTTTCATGCAGTTTTTTCAGATGCCTGTAGCAATGAAAAAAGAATTACCATGAAGGCTTTTGGAGCTACCATTACAGATGTATTAAGTGACAACAAGAAAATAACAGAAAATCTTATAAAAGATATGATTGAATTATCCAGGCAGATAAGTGATCAAGATAATCACTGGTGGGTAGACCAATTAAATAATCATGATGCAGAGGAAGGATATTATCCGCTTGGTGATGAAATCTGGGAGCAATCCAAAGGTGAAGTAGATGCCTTTGTACATACAGTAAGTACTGCACATTCCATTCATGGTATTACTAAATCACTTTTAAAGCATAATAATAATATAGAAATATTTGCAGTTGAACCAGACGAATCGGCAGTATTGTCAGGCCGTCCTTCGGGGTCACATAAAATTGAAGGTATTGGAATTGGTTTTATTCCACCTCTATGGCAACCAGAAATTGTAAATGAGATTTTAACTGTTACTACAGCAGATGCAATGTCTATGGCAAGAAAACTTGCAAGAGAAGAAGGTATATTTGCGGGTACTTCAACAGGAGCTAATATAGTTGCAGCCTTGAGAATAGCTGAAAGGCTGGGCCCACGAAAAACAGTATCGACAATTATTGTTGATTCCGGATTAAGGTATATCAGTACTCCTTTATATCAGGTAGTTTAAAAAAATAATAGTTAATAAAACAGCTCACAACAAAAGTATCCAAAAGCAGGATTGGACAATCAAACATCATCTTTATGCAAGTATCAGCAGCGGTTCTGGCTGACATTTATAAATTGGGCTTTTAGTTGTTAACTTCAACTTTATATTTCCAATTGGGCATTTGTACCGGGCAGACGAGCAATGAATTCCCTGCCTTCGCAAATACCCTCCGTTGGCGGTAATTTGCTGGTATTCCGTTATTCGACAGCAAGGACAGAAGCCGTTTGAAAAACAGAAGCTGAAGTTATATTCTTTTGCTGAGATTTATTCGGTCAGCTCGAACAACTGCTGATAGTAGCACATAGCTGATGTTACATTGACCAGCCCTGCTTTTGCCTACTTTTGTTAGCTGCAGGTAATTGTCAGGCTACGTTTGTTTACGTTTTTTGCGATCCAGTATGCACTTCTAATCCCTGGGTCGATTTACTTCCACGACCACCAATCGCAAGGTTGATTTTCCGATATTTTTAGCTGAATGGGTTGTTGCAGGCAGTATGACAGCCATGCCTTTCTTAAAATCAATATTTTGCTTATTACCTTCTGCTGATGTTAATTCTACAGTACTACCTTCTAATACGTACAAAGCAAAGTCGGGATGACCATGCATAATAGAAGAATCTCCTGGTTTGTAGGTTCCTTCTAAAATTCTGATATTTAATGTATCGGCTAATGCTTTATATAAAACTGGTGATATAGTGGTCACACTTAGAGAAGTATCGAAATAAGTTTTATTGATTGTCTCCTTCTTATTATTTGCCGATGAATCAACGATTTCTGACTTGTTGGTTTGATCCGGACTGTTACAGCCAACTGTAAAAAAAAGAACAAGTGAAAGCAGGTGCAACATGTATCGCTTACTGTGTCTCATAAAATTGCTTTTTAAAATCATAATGCTCCTAAATTTGGAAGGAGTATATAAATGTATTGAAAAATATCGAAAAATATCTATTTTTTTGTCAGCTAACAATTTAAATTTATTTTACTTGCAGCTAACATTTATAAAAGTATCCGACTGCCCCGTAAAAAAACAACAAACTTTCAAGTGATACAAAAAGGGTAGGCGGTATACTTTTATGTTGACCGATTAGCCGGAGCATCACTCTATAGGTAGAAAGTATTGCTTATGTTAATACCGGAAGACAGAGCAGGCAAAGGAATTTGGGGTAAATAGTTTATAAAACTGGACAAGTTGTATATATATGAGAATAAAAATAGCATATTTTAAAGGATATGGCCAATAGTAAATTCAAATTATTTTAACAATTCAAAAGAGATACCGGATTGTAGTTATGTCGTGCGTGATGTTGCAGAATACCATAAAACCATCCCTCCCTATTCACATGATGCATAATTCGGTCATGTTCACTCACCCCTAAATAAGAGTAATAATAGAGTCATTTTTGATTGAGTTGACTCACTTGTGAATTGAAGTATAAGCTGACATTCCGGCGAAGTTGACCCATCCAGAATATGACATTCCGGCTCCCGCAACTGCGGGATTGACCCACCTTTAAGGGTATGGATTTGATACCAGAGCCATTCGTTTTGTGTAAAAAACAAATCATATATGGCAGCTAAATCTTTAGGTATGTATTCAATCAGACAAATAGCAGAATTGCTTTCAAAGCATTACAGCATTCGATCTATCACCAGATTAACCAATATTGCGCGCAATACCGTGCGTGAGTATTAAATGCGAACGCCTTTGGCTATCCATACTGTCTATCGGACTGCGAAACCTGAATTTATTGGTATCTGAAAAGTGGTTGTAGATCTCCGTTGTCTAAAAAAACTCACCGATGAAGATAAAATAAATCGATTCGAAAGGTCATTTAAAACCCGGAAATCCCTAACCTCAAAAGCTCGAAGTCACCAACAAATTAATATCCGTAAACTTCATATTAAACCGCCGGCTCAGGTATTCATTGGTCAAATGCCCCTTATACGTATAGACCCCATGTCTTAATCCCGGATTGGCAAACAACATTTCATCCATATTCTGCACTTCGGAAGTTGACAACAATAATGGTGCGATGATATTGCTGATCGCCGACGATGCCGTGCGCGGTACCTTGCTGGCTATATTGGGCACACAATAATGAATCACCCCGTGTTTGATAAAGGTGGGATTATTGTGGGTGGTCACCTCGGACGTTTCAAAACAACCGCCCTGGTCTATGCTGACATCGACGATCACTGATCCCTGTTTCATCTTCATCACCTGGTCTTCACTCACCACCATAGGTGCCCGTCCGGTCTTGGAATGGATGGCACCGATCACCACATCGGTGCTGCGCAGTTGATATTCCAGGTATTTGGGATTTAGTACAGAGGTATGCAAAGGCACGCCTACGCTGTTTTGCAGGCGCATGAGTTTGTATATATTATTATCAAAGACCCGGACCGATGCACCCAGACCAAGGGCTGCTTTGGTCGCAAAAGCACCTACAACACCGGCTCCAAGGATCAATACTTTAGCGGGTGGTATACCGGCAATCCCACCTAGTAACACACCGCGTCCATGACTGGTCACCGATAAAAGTTCTGCCGCCGTCAGGATGGCACTAGTCCCCGCTATTTCACTCAGTATCCGGACAATAGGAAAACTATCATTTTTATCCTTGAGGTATTCCATAGCCACCGCAGTGATCCGTTTGTTTCGAAGGGTCTGGATATATTCTTCGGTGAGCAAGGGCATGTGCAATGGGGAGATCAACATCTGGTCGCCGGGCATGAGGTTTATTTCTTCGATGGATGGAGGCCCTACTTTGAGCACGATACTTGCTTTAAAAATTTCTCCTTTGTCGGCACAGACCTCCCCACCGGATTCCGAATAGTCATCATCGTTGTAAAACGAGCGTTTACCTGCACCCTTTTCTATAATTACCCGGTGGCCCTGGGAGACCAGCATCATCACGGCATTGGGGGTGAGGGCTACCCTGTTTTCCTGCATCAATTCTTCCTTGGGAATACCGATAAATAATTTATCCTCCTTGCCGGGGTAATCTACCAGTTTTTCCTGGGGAGACATGATTTCCTGATTCATGGCTTCCCGGGCCAGTTGTTTGCTTAGATCGTTGATCATCGATAGTGTATCTTGACCCTATAAAGTTAATCAAAGCTGAGTACAACTTACAGTACTGTTAAAATTATAAAAGGTGATTTTATGGTTGCCCGAAGTTGAAATCGGCAAGGTATTAAGTAACTGGTTGTACCGAGCTACACCTATCCAAACTAAACAATTATTAATTCTACGCTTGTTGAATTTTATAAATTCGTACAAATCGTTGAAACGGTTGAATTGCGGATAATTTAATCAGCCCACGATTTAATCAGCCCACGATTTAAATCGTGGGCTGATCTAACCCACTTGCCGGCATATTTTCGACTCAACTCCCATAAAAAAGGACTCGTTCTTCATTATTAGCTTGTGCGTAGAATCAAAGACCAAAAAAAAGATCAGGTTAATACTTTATTGTTTCTCCCAACCCTGCAAAATAGTAGTGCTCTTTATAAGCTTCTTTAAACATTTTAAACGTCAGGTGCCAGTTGCAATGCGCCGGTGCCACTCTGGTCACCCCTAACTGTCTTTTAAGTATACAATGTGCTGGGCAAGGTCATCTCGTCTAAATGACCACCAAATAGTTTTAAATTTAAATGATCTCAAGTATACTTTTGGAAAAATTCCTATTTATGGAAATGAACCATTTTCTTAAATCTTACTCATTCATATTCTTTAACTTTTACATTATAAATTAATTTAATATGTTTGTGGGTTCAATCCATGGCCAAACCCAATAAAACTCCGGTAAAATCTTCAGTAATCCCTAAAGCAGGCCTTGTGGATAACTGGAAATTTCCGTTGTCCTCATCCCGGGTATATTTAGTTTTGGTCACCCTGTGCTGTATTTGTTATGCCAATACCCTGGGCCATCAGTTTGCGCTCGACGACGGGATCGTACTGACCAAGAATATATACACCCAACAAGGTGTTAAGGGCATTCCGGATTTGGTCAGCCATGATACGTTTCAGGGCTATTTTAAAGGTGAACAAAAAAACCTGGTGGCCGGTGGGAGATACCGGCCTTTGAGTCTGGTCCTCCTGGCTCTGGAAAAAACGATTGCCGGAAATAAACCCTGGTTTTACCATTTGACCCATTTGCTCCTATATATTTTGACGGTATTGCTGGTCTTCCGGTTTACAATACTGGTTTTGTCCCGATTACACAACCCTGATTCTTCAAATTGGATAGCGGCGATAACTGCCATTTTCTTCGCTATACATCCGATCCACACCGAAGTGGTGGCTAATATTAAAAGCAGCGATGAAATCCTCTCCTTTTTATTTGGTCTCGGTGGAATATATCTGCTTTGGGGCCCCGTGGTACAAGTTAAAACCAAAGCTGCGGCCATGGTGATTTATACGCTGGCTTTGTTTTCTAAAGAGAATGCTATCCTATGGTTACCTCTCGGCTGGCTTACCTTTTATTTATTGGGACAACTATCCTGGAAGCAGGCCACGATCAAAATACTTCCTCTGATGATACCTGCTTTGTTTTTTATCGGCATCCGATATATTGTGCTTCAACAGGGTGAATTGCAGGCCCCGGTCATGGAATGGCTGAATAATCCGTTTCTGAAAATTATCGGTAATGAATATACCTATTGTACACCCAGTGAAAAATGGGGCAGTATCCTTTACAGCATAGTTTATTATCTCCGCCTCCATATCTGGCCATTTCCATTGACCCATGATTATTTTCCCAATCATTTCCCGTTAAGGTCAATGTCCGATCCTGCAGTCATGGTCAGTCTCCTCATTTTAATAGCATTGATCCTGTTGGCCTGGAAATACAGGAATCAAAAGCCACTGATAAGTTTTTGCATCCTGTTTTTCTTTGGTGCCTTGATCTTGGTATCCAATATATTTTTCCCGGTAGGGATTTTGTTTTCAGAACGATTCGCTTTTACTGCATCGTATGCATATTGTTTGTTCCTCGGATCCGTGTTAGCTCCTTATTTTAAGTTAAAAAGAAAGATCATTATTGTCCTCACCCTGGCCTCTGTTATTTTGGGTAGCAGTTTCACGATTATCCGTAACCAGGCATGGAAGGATAATTTTACCTTATTTAAAACGGATATTGAAAATTCACCCAACAGTGCTAAGATCAACAATGCCTTTGCCGGAGAATTATTGGCAAAGTCAGAAAATACCAAAGACAGTTTACAAAAAACAACAAACTATGCTTTGGCTGACCGGCATTTGAAGAAGGCCATATCTATACATCCTTTATATGTAGAAGCCTGGTTGTTACAGGGTAATTCTTATTTTTATCAAAAACGTTATGACGAAGCGATCTCCTCGTTTAAAAGGTCACTGGAGATAGCACCGGGATATGAAAGTTCCGTGACCAATCTTCACCTGGCTTACCGGGAAGGTGGCAAATATTGGGGTGAAAAAATGCACGACCTTGAAAAAGCATTAAACTATCTTCAACAGGCCTATCAACTTAATCCCAATGATTTTGAAACCTTAAGACTTTTAGGCGTTGCTTATGGTGTTGAAGGTAACAATGTTAAAGCTATTGAATATTTAGAAAAAGCCAGGTTAATTAAGCCTGAAAATGCATCAGTTCTTTATAACTTAGGCTCCGCTTATCTCAACTCCGGAAATCCAGGCAAAGGACAGGAATTTTACGATCAGGCGAGGGCGGTTGACAGCACTTTGTTTAATAAATAAAAGCTATGGTTAAAAGTTTACTCTTATTTCTATTTGTATTCCTCCAATTTAATATGGTTTCTCCGTCTAACCGGGATATCCCGTTAAATGAACCTTCGGAGTTGCAAAGAAAATGGGTGGACTCTGTGTTCAACAGTTTAAGCCTGGATCAGAAAATCGGACAATTGTTTATGATTCGTGCACATTCCGATAAGGGACCCGAGCATATTGTCGAAGTGGCAAGGCAAATAAATAAATATGCCGTTGGGAGTTTATGCTTTTTCCAGGGCACGCCAGCCAAACAAGCGGAACTGACCAATCAATATCAGGCGTTGTCCAAAATTCCACTTATGGTCGCCATCGATGCGGAATGGGGCCTCGGTATGCGGCATAAAGAAGCAGCTATCAGTTTCCCCAGACAACTGACCCTCGGTGCAATGCAGGAAAACAAATTGATTTATGATATGGGCGTTGAAATCGCCCGTCAACTCAAACGTATTGGGACCCATATCAATTTTGCCCCCGTAGTCGATATCAATATCAATCCTGCCAACCCCGTAATCAATGATCGTTCGTTTGGCGAAAACCGCACCGCCGTTACTGCCAAATCTTTCCAATATATGATGGGCATGCAGGACGAAGGGATCATGGCTTGTGCCAAACATTTTCCCGGCCACGGAGACACCGACGTGGACAGCCATCTCGACCTTCCACTGATCAATCACAGCAGGGAGCGACTGGACAGCATTGAATTGTTTCCATTCCGTCTGTTGTTTGACCAGGGTATTCAAAGTGTGATGGTTGCCCATCTCCAGGTCCCCGCCCTGGAAAAAGATCCTAAAACCCCTACCTCCCTGTCTTATTCTACTATGACGGAATTGATTAAGAACGAATACGGCTATTCCGGATTAATATTTTCAGATGCCCTGGAAATGAAGGGGGTCACTAAAAATTATAAAGAAGGTGCGTTGGAACTGGTAGCATTCAAAGCAGGTTGTGACATCCTCTGCCTGCCCAATAATATAGACCTCGCCTTCCAGGAAATAAAAAATGCCCTTCAAAACAATCTTTCTTTAAAAAAGCAATTGGATGAGACTGTACTTAAAATCCTGAATGCCAAATTCACCATGGGGCTGTCTGCATATTCCACGGCGCCAATGGCCAATATAAACGCTGAAGTCAATCATCCCAAATCTCAGGCGCTGAAAAGTAAATTGTACGAACAAGCCATTACCTTATTAAAAAACAAAAACAACCTGATTCCGTTGACTGAGCTGGATCAGCACCGGCTGGCTTCCGTATCGATCGGTTCGACCACTAAAACACCGTTTCAATGGAGAATGGATAGTTATGCCAAGGTAGCCCATTTTCAAACCGCCATGGTCATTCCTGAAGCTAAGTCCAAATCCCTGCTAGCAGGATTAAAAGAAAAAGATATCGTTATCGTTAGTCTTCAGGGTTTGAATAAAAACAGTAAATTAAATTTTGGCCTGGATCAATCAGCACTCAATTTTATCCAATTACTCCAACTTCAGGCACATGTAATCCTGGTAAATTTTGGAAGTCCGTATGCGCTTAAAAATTTTGAATCCAGTGATTGGCTGGTTGAGGCGTATGAAGAAGACCCATTGATGCAGGACATCGTTGCTCAGGCCTTGTTTGGAGCTTTGGGATGCAAAGGTCGTTTACCCGTGAGTTCCGGTGTCCAGTTCCAGTTTGGTGCCGGCCTGGATACAGAAAGCCTGATGCGTTTCGGATTTACTATTCCTGAACGCACGGGTGTTAACAGTGTGCGGCTGGCGGTATTGGATACCCTGACGCAATCCATTGTGAATGTCCATGCCGCCCCCGGAGGCCAATTACTGGTGGCAAAAAGTGGAAAGATAATTTACAACAAGACATTTGGATATCTGGATTACGAAAAAAAAACGGCTGTAAAAACGACCGATCTCTATGATCTGGCCAGCATAACTAAGGTTGCTGCCAGTACCCTGGCCATGATGCGGCTGAAAGATCAGGGGAAAGTTGAGTTGGACAAAATAATGTCTGAATACCTGCCTGATCTCAAGGGCACTAATAAAGAAAGTGCAACGCTTACGGAAATCATGAGCCATCAGGCGGGATTTCCTGCCTGGATTCCTTTTTACAAAGAAACCCTGGTGCGGATAAAAAGAAGGGTGTACAAACCTGACCCGACATTGTACGCATCCACCAATAGTTCTAAATACAGCCTGCCGGTGGCCCAGGGCATGTACCTGAAAACAGGATACGATCAGATCGTCTGGAAGTCTATCCTCGAATCGGAGATGCGTAAAAACAAAAACTACGTTTATAGTGATTTAGGCTTCTATATGATTGCTCACCTGATCCGGCATCAAACCGGTATGCGGATAGATCAATTTATGAAAAAATATTTTTACCAACCCCTGGGGCTTACGCATACCTGTTACAATCCCTACCAAACCTATCCTATTCAGAATATAGCCCCCTCTGAAAAAGATAGTTATTGGAGAAATAAACCGGTGAGGGGTTATGTCCATGATATGGGCGCGGCGATGTGCGATGGAGTGAGTGGCCATGCAGGATTGTTCAGCAATGCATTTGACCTGGCTGTACTGATGCAAATGCTGCTTAACGGCGGGCAATATGGGGGTGAAAAATTAATCCAGCCAGAGACCATCAACCAATTCGCCACCCGCCAACTGGGGTCTACCAGGAGAGGGCTGGGATTTGATATGAAGGAACTGGATCCGGTAAAACATCAATCTGCCGGCAACTTATGTTCTGCCAATACATTTGGTCATACCGGGTTTACCGGTACAGCAGCATGGGTAGACCCGGACAATGAGTTGGTCTTTGTTTTTTTATGCAACCGCACGTATCCTTCCATGGAAAACAACAAACTCCACAAAGATGAATATCGGCTAAAGTTGTTGGATGCGGTCTATGCTGCATTTGAGCAGGAACGGATTCCCCTTGATAATACCATGCAACTCGGGCAGTAATCCAAAAATGGTGCGAGGTGAATTAGTTTTCAGGTCTGTTTTTTAATTGAAATTTCACTGGCAGGTTAAACCTTACCCTCACGGGTTGGTTGTCATTTTTTCCAGGTATCCAGGTCGTCGGCATTTCATTCATAGAGTTGACGACTCTCAGCGCTTCTTCTCCGCATCCACCTCCGATATCTTTCAGGATTTTTGCATGGGAAATTTTGCCGTCCTTTTCGACTACAAAAGTGATGACACACCGGCCTTCAATATCATGATCCAGGGCATATTGAGGATATTTGATTTTACTGTATAGATACTGGAGTAATTTTTCTTCAGCACAAATTTTCTGGGCTTCAACTTTGGCTGCCAGGTCTTCGCAACCTGGAAATAAAGGAGCAACCTGTGAGCGGTGCAATATGCCTTCTTCTTCATCTGATTTTAAGGAGAGGGACGCAGTAACTTCTGCTTTGGTGACCGGCGTTTCTTTGATTTCCCGGTTACGGACTGCAAACAAGACAAAACCAATAACCAGGATCGCCGCGATCACGGCAATAATCAAGCCCTGTCTTTTATTTTTTACCATCATGGGGACAAATTTAATCGCATAAACCGGTTAGCGGCGAGGATAAAAAAAGGCCGCTGTTTTCACCAGCGGCCTTTTATCTCATCTGAAAGATATAAATCTTTTAATTCAATTTAAACTGGACAGGTAAGTTAAACTGTACTCTCACCGGATTACCTCGTTGTTTACCGGGTTTCCATCGTTCACCCATTTCATTCATGGAATTGACGACTCTTAAGGCTTCTTCACCACATCCGCCACCAATATCCCGCACTACTCTTGCATCGGTTATCCTACCGTCTTTTTCAACTACGAAAGTTACTACAACCCTGCCCTGAACCCCATTCTCTTTGGCTATATTGGGATATTTAATATTCTTATACAGGTATTGAAGCATTTTTTCGTCAGCACATTTTTTCTTTTCATCGTTTGATCCTTTGTCTTCACAACCCGGAAAACGAGGAGCTTCTTCGACCACTTTAAATATCTCATCCGGCTCTTCTTTTGGAGGGGGAGGTGGTGGTGGTGGGGGCGGTGCTTTTTTAGGCTCTGGTGGAGGAGGAGCTTCCACAACAGTTTCTTCCTGGATCGATTGATCAACAAATTCCACCTTTTCCTCAATTTTTTCCTCTGTGATCTTGATTTCCTGGACTACTGG
>JAWXBI010000111.1:0-6919 GCA_034439915.1 Saprospiraceae bacterium
GTTCAGGTGATATACTTGTTCTAAGGACGAAAAATGAAAAAAAACTAAGTCAAGAATTATTGCCTTATTTTCTAACAACAGAATCTTTTTTAAAACGTGAAGTTGACTCCTCTATTGGAACAACGTTGCCAAGAACAAAATGGCAACATTTAACAAAACATGAAATTCCCTTTCCCCACTCGAAGAGCAAAAACAAATAGCCGCATTGTTTCAAAGCATAGAAACGGCTATGGAGCAGGTAGATGGGCAGGAGAAGAATTTATTGAACTTGAAAAACAAATTGCTCTAAGATTTATTCAGTGAGAATAAACAGTTTGGTAATCATTTAAAAGAGAAAGATTTTGAAACCGTAAAGTTTGAAAAAGTAGCAACCAATATTTCAGAAAGAGTAGAACCAAAGAAAACAGAACTATATATAACTTTCTATGTTGGCTTAGAACATTTGGATGCAGATAATTTGAAAATTGAACGAACTGGAACGCCAGATGATGTAATTGGAACAAAATTAAAAATATACAAAGGCGACATTATTTTCGGAAAACGCAGAGCCTACTTGCGTAAGGTAGCGGTTTCTCATTTTGATGGTATTGCTTCGGCACACAGCATGATTTTAAGAGCCAATGAAAAATCTATTGAAAAAGAATTTCTGCCTTACTTTATGCAGAGTGATGCTTTTATGAGTAGAGCGGTCCAGATTTCAGAAGGGTCACTTTCGCCAACCATCAAAAACAAAACCTTTGCAGTTCAAGAATTTATTCTTCCGAAAAAAGAAAAGCAAAAAGAGTTGGTTTCAGTTTTCAAACAGTTTGATACAACAATGCAACAACTCAAACAACAAAAAACAACTTTGAAGAATTTGAAGCAGAAATTAATAAATGAAATATTAGGATAATGATATGATACATTTTGTAAAAGGAAACATATTTGATTCTAAGACAGAAGCATTGGTTAATGCGGTAAACACTGTTGGAGTAATGGGAAAAGGCATTGCATTAGAGTTTAAAAATCGCTATCCTGAAAATTACAAAATGTATAAAACTGCTTGTGATGATAGAACTTTAAAAATTGGAAATGTTTTATCAGTTAAAGAAGGGGATGGTAAAACCATTATTAACTTTCCTACGAAGCAACATTGGAAAGATGCTTCTGAATATCACTATATAAAATTGGGTTTAAGGGCATTAAAAGAAAACATACAAGAACACAAAATTAAAAGTATTGCCTTGCCAGCCTTAGGTTGTGGGCTTGGTGGATTAAAATGGGATACGGTTAAGAGCATGATTGAGTCAGAATTAAAAGTGTTGCTGCTGAAATTTACGTGTTTGAACCAATTTCATATAAATGAATGACAAACCAAAATATAATCCAAAAATACATCACAGGCGTTCCATTCGCCTGAAGGGTTATGATTATTCACAGGCAGGATTGTATTTCATTACAATTTGTTGTGAGGGTAGAGAATGTAGGTTTGGAGAAATTGTAAATGATGAAATTATGTTGAATGAATATGGAAGCATTGCATATAATAGATGGATAAATTTAACGGAACGGTTTTCAAATTTTGAATTAGATGTTTTTCAAATAATGCCCAATCATATGCACGGAATAATTGTGTTGAATGATGTAGGGGCGGGGTTTACCCCTGCCCAAAATGGACAACCGCAAGGGTTGCCCCTACAAAACACCGATGATGATGACAGGGCACATGTAGATGGGGCACATGTATACCGTGCCCCTACGATTGGCGACATTGTGGGTGCATATAAATCTTTGGTGGCAAATGGATGTTTAGATATTTTTAAATTTAAAAATGAGAAAATGAGAAAATTGTGGCAACGCAATTACTACGAACATATTATTCGCAGCGAACAATCCTATCAAACCATTTCCGAATACATCATCAGCAATCCTGCAAAATGGAAGGATGATAAATTTTATAAATAAATGGCCTTTAACGAACAGAATACCGTAGAGCATTTCTGTATGAAAGGGGTAAACTTTCACTGGGACAAGCTGCTGAATTAATGGGATTGTCAAAAAGAGCTTTTATGGAAATTCTTGGCATTTACGGAGTTTCTGTTTTCAATTATCCATGTTCAGACCTTGACCGAGACGTAGAGAATGCAAAAAGTTATAATCTCTAACACCAGCTGATTAATCCTTCTCGATAAGATAGAAGAACTGAATCTTTTAAATAAACTCTTTGGAAAAATTATAATCACACAAGAAATTGCTAGTGAATTTAAAAAGGAGTTACCAGACTGCTTTACAATTAAAGAATGGAAAGCGGCTTTATAATAAAATGGAAAGCGGCGGTTTATTATAGTCCCGACGATGCTATCGGGATAAATGCAGAGCATTTTTGTAATAATTCTCGAGCATAGATGTTTATTCCAGCCAAGCTGCCCCCCCTTCCCGATAATGTATGAGCTTAACTAAACAATCAGGCATTTGTTTTTCATTCCAATGCTGATGAATGACCAGGGCAGCACCTAAGGCGGATGCCTGAGCCACTGTAGCGCCATAAACCTGGAACTCCGGAAGGGCCTGCGCAAGCGCTTTCATAAATAATCTGTTTTTTGAAAAGCCGCCATCAACGAAAATTTGACGAACTCCTGTGTTTTTTAACACCAGATTCAAAGCATCTACCTGTATACCCACCAGATCATGGATCAGGCAACGATAAGCTGATTCAGCAGTATCAAATGCACTGAGGTCCCTATGAACAAATCCGGATTGCCGTAAACCGGATGAATTGATGAATGAAGGAATCTTAGGCATTGGGGAAATTATTTCATCTTCCGGATTTTCTTCGTAGTTAAGATAAAATTTCGATGGCACTTTAAATGCCCCGGCTATGCGCAATACTTGTTCTTCGTGTTCATATCCGGAGAATAACCTGGACGCTTTTACCGGCTTGCCTTGAAAACTAAGGTAACATAAACAATCCTGGGACAATTCTGATGGAGTCAACGGTTGATCATTAAAAGGATTCAATGCAATGCACCAGGTGCCGGTGGATAACAATAAAAATGGCTCAGGGAAACCTGCTAAATATGGAATCAATGCGGCTGAACTATCATGGAGCCCCAGGCCAGACTGGATTGGGCGCTTATTTAATTCAATTGGAAATACCTGATCCGAAGCGTAGATGAGGGCGAGGATTTTTTCTAAATTTTCCTTTTCCACCCAGGTCGCATATTTATGGAGTTCAAAATCCCACATCAACGTATGACAACCCAGGCTGGTCAGATCTGTACAGGGTTGATGGGTAAACAAATAACTCAAATATTGGGGAAGGTGTAAAACAAATCCCAGGTTTTTAAAAATCAGGGGTTTGACTTTTTTGACGCGATACAATTGTAATCCCGAATTGAGGTTGCCCATTACCGGAGAAGCCGTTTGTATAGCAACCTGTGTTTCACCTCCATATTGACTGAAAAATTCGGCCATTAATTCCTGGTCCAAAGGTTTGAGGTAATTGTATAAGGGGGCGACCGGAGAGCCCTGTGGATCCAATAACACTAAACTGGCCCCATAGGCCGAAAAATTGATGGCCCGGATATCAAATCGGGTATCCTGCAATAAGGAATCAATCGTATTTATAGCCCACTGACTTAATGCCTGGATATCTTCACAGGGATCACCATCTTCGTCTAGCGTTTCATTTAAAACTATCGCACTTTCATAAATGATTTCATAGTCGCTATTAAAAACGAGGGCTTTTTTATTGGTTTTACCGATGTCGAGAATGGCGATCAATGAGGTTGAGGTTGAGGTTGAGGTTAAGGTTAAGGTTAAGGTTGAGGTTGAGGTTAAGGTTGAGGGGGTGTCTGACAATTAAACGATTCTACAATTGAAATTAGAGGCCGGTCGCCACTGTTCCTATACCTCTTTCTTTTATCAGAGTTTGTCTCACCTGCAAAGACCTAAATAATTTCAGGGGATCCAGTGCACCTCCTGATCTCAGCCTGGCATCTGCAACCAACGGCCTTACATCGGTCTGAAATGCGGATTGCAGGATTTCCTGGCATTGGGTCACATCATTATTTTGTTGTGCGGTTTTTAAAGCGGAGCGATCGATCAACAGGGCTTTGGCGTAGGATTGTAAAATGGCTTCGACGGACTGCAACAGGTCTTCGAGGGGATCTTTTACATTGTGAGAAGCGTCAATCATCCAGCCGAGGTCCCGTGCATGATCCATTCCCCTTACATCCATACCATCAACCAATTCATTAAAAATCAAAAATAGTTGATAGGGATTTATACTTCCGACGGTGAGGTCATCATCTCCATATTTGCTGTCGTTGAAATGGAAGCCGCCTAGTTTTTTTTCCATCAGCAGCAAAGCGACGATTTGTTCTATATTGGCATGTGCCAGGTGATGGCCGAGGTCTACCAGGGTAAAAGCCTGGTCACCTAATTTATTTGCGTACAACAAAGACTGGCCCCAGTCTCCGACAGTCATGGAATAAAAATTGGGTTCAAAAGCCTTGTATTCCACAAACATTTTCCAATCGGAAGGAAGCGCTTTATATATGGTTTTGAGTCCATCCAGGGTGCGTTCAAACGCTTCCCTGAAATTCAATTGGCCCGGAAAACACGAACCATCGGACAGCCAGACCGTAATCGATTTGGAACCAAGCGCTACCCCCTGCCGGATCACTTCTATATTATGATCAATCGCTTGTTGACGGGTGGCTTGATCGGTATGCTGGAGTGATCCGAATTTATAACTCAGTGCCTGGCCCGGTTGGTCCTGAAAAGTATTGGAATTGACTGCATCGAAGACCAGTCCGTTTTCATTAGCAAGGTCTTTTATCACATTCGGATTTTCAGGGATATCCCAGGGTATATGCAGGGAGATGGCACCACTGGATTGGTTTAAGGCATGGATCAAACCTACGTCTTCTATTTTTTCTTCCAATCTACGTGGCTCACCTCCACCGGAAAATCGCCCAAACCTCGTACCTCCTGTTCCTAATGCCCAGCTCGGAATTGCGATCTGAAAATCGATTAATTTATTGACCACCTCATTGCTGCCTTCGAAGGATTCAGTTATTGTCTTTAGCTTTTGAAGATGTGTTTTCTGCAGCGTTTCGTTGTGCTGATCAATGGCACGAGTATTGATTTTCATAAACTTATAAAACTTTACTTTCTATTACGTTACTTGTTAAATACCCAATGCGGTGAGCTATGGATGACACCTGACTTCCCTCCGGCAATTCAACGGGTTGTGTATATATTTTCCAGGCTGTGGGCATGAGTCCCCTATTTAAAATTTTATACCCAATGGATGCTCCCGGGGTTAGACAGGCAATAGACACTTTATTGTTTTTAATTGATATCTCCGGATCAGATGTAATGGGTTGCTGATTGCCTTTCCAGATGGTCCGGATATATTCAGGCTCGGACACCAATCCTTTATCTTCTATTGATTTCATCCAGCGGTCACATTCCTGTCTCAGTTCAACCAGTTTGTCTTTGTACTCTGGTAAGGTCGCCAGATTATGCAATTCATGAGGATCGGTATAGGTATCAAATAATTCTTCCGCTGTTTTTTTGGGCCTGAACCATTGGCTTTGAATGGCATCCAGGCCCCCGATATCTTTTAACCTCAGCATCTCTTTCATGATCGGCATATTCTCCCTGTATTGCACGGCCAGATAATAGGGTTTTGTCGTATCAAAATTGCGGAGGTATTTAAAGCGGTGATCCCGGACCGCACGGATCATATCGTATTTTTCATCAAAGCGATCGGCTCCCCCGTGAATATAGGTCCTCGGCTGTATGGCCTGATATTTTCCAACAAAAGCCTGTCCGTCCGTTGGTCCGGAAACTGTGGAACCGGCTAAAGAAAGTATGGAGGGGAGGAAGTCTACAAAACTGATCAGCTGACTATCGACCTGTCCGGCATTCCATTTATTGGGATAGCGGATAATCAACGGTGCTCTGAGGCCCGAATCATAACACAATCTTTTTTGCCTGGGCAGTGGCCCGCCATGATCGGCATACCAAAATACAATCGTGCTATCCAATAAACCTTCCGCTTCCAGCCGGGCTAAAACTTTACCTACCTGATCATCCATCTGTCTAACATTGGAATACATCCTGCGAATGTCCAATAATGCCACTGGAGTATTGGGCAGATAAGGGGGAACCGGGACTTGAAGAATCGAATCTATCCAAAGCGAATCACCCGCTTTTTCCCAGATCTGAGATTCATGCGTAACCCCAAAATTGATGATTGAAAAAAACGGTTGGCCCGGGGCACGGTTTTTCCAATCCGCATTAGGGCTGCATTCATCCCAGGCAGTAGGCGGAGCCAGGAACTGATAATCCTGTTTAAACCGGTTGGTACAATAGTATCCCAGCATACGCAAATACTCACTGTGCATCCTCGCCTCGGCAGGTGGAAATGCTTCATAGGACGGAAGGCCCGGTGGAAAAAAAGGGGCCTGGGCTTTGATTTGTTCAGGAGTGGGTTTGCCATTGGCCCAAAATCCAGTACGCATATGCTGGGCTCCGAAATGAGCAGGATAAAGTCCCATAGCCAGGGCAGCCCTGCTGGGTGCACATACCCCGGAAGGGCTAAAGGTATTGGGATAACATATACCTTCTGCTGCTAACCGGCTCAGAGTAGGGGTGATAATGGTGGAATCGCCGAAAGGAGGAATGACCGGGCTGAGATCTTCGGCCACCAGCCATAGGATATTGGGACGGAAATCCCATGTAATTGAGCGGCGAGCGGATTGATCCGGTGTCTTTAAACCTGTACAGGTGAATAAACAAAATGCAACAACAACTATTAGATACCTGATCACCACATCAAGATAGAGATATTCATGAAATGAACTGTTGAATTGTTAAACTGTTGAATTGTTAAACTGTTGAATTGCTGAATTGTCGAATTGTTGCA
>JAWXBI010000112.1:0-15425 GCA_034439915.1 Saprospiraceae bacterium
GCGAGTGGTGAGCAATGCGAGCGACGACAGCGATAGCGCAACGAATAGCGCAGCGCAGCGTGCAGCGAAGCTGCGAAGTAGGTAGTACAACTCCAATCCGATTTTTCGTCACTTCCCTGTAGTTTTCGCTCGTTGTGCTCATTGTGTCGTAGTAGGAATTGGACAGATTAAACTTAACATAGCACTAGTACATCGAGGGCCTTGATTCGGATATAAAATCCATTGCCATCCTGGATATCCGGTGGGAGAATGTCTGGTACAGAGTTGGAATATTGGAAAGCAGCCCAAGGACCAAATCTGTCCGGCTCACAGGCCTTTACCCGGGAGAGTTCAGACCAATTGGCCGTCCAACGTATGGTGTATAACCCCCGAGATTTGAAAAGGGTGCAAGGATTGGACAAAAGCTGGACGGCCGACAGCAAATTAGTGAGTTATCGAAGATATGGTGCCAGGAAGGGGTGGAGATGGACCGGAGCCCCACGGCTCGCAATTTATTAGAGCAGATCGAAATTTTAAATTCTCCCGGTAAATTTTTGGATTCAATCGCGATTTTAGTTAAATTCATGGTTTTTAACTAAACCTTAAAAT
Source organism: Saprospiraceae bacterium (assembly GCA_034439915.1). Taxonomy (GTDB): domain Bacteria; phylum Bacteroidota; class Bacteroidia; order Chitinophagales; family Saprospiraceae; genus JADJLQ01. The sequence goes on from JAWXBI010000112.1 coordinate 589, forward strand.
TGAATTATGAATACTAAAACTTTAGTAGCTGCCGTATTAGGCGGTTTGGCCTCTTTCTTTGGAGGATGGCTGTTGTATGGAATTTTGCTCAAAAGCACTATGGAATCCATGATGGGTACTGCCACCGGTGTCATGAAGACCGATGCAGAAATGATGACAGCAGGAAACATGATAACGATGTTTTTGGGCAGCCTGGTCATGGGTTATTTGTTGGCTTATATTTTTGGTAAATGGGCCACGATTTCTACAGCTATGGTCGGTGCAGTAGCGGGGGCTACCATCATGGGTCTGGTCGCCCTGGGCTATGATTTGCAGATGTATGCATCGACCAATATCATGCAGTTGCCCATGGTGTTTATTGATACTTTAGTAAACGCTGTATTGGGAGCATTATCCGGTGCGGTAATTGCCTGGTGGCTTGGCCGCAAATAGGGCTGGATCACAAACTTATTTTCAAATTCGAATTTCCGGAAGAAGAAATGACCCCAGCGTCATATTGCTATATATATGCATAAATTTGAATGAATAAAAGCGAGTGCTTCTTGCGGTTATGTTTGTGACAACCCTGTCAAAAAGTTAAAAACAGGACTGGAATTTAATATCCGAATCGAAAAACTTAGCCCCTTGACTACTAATCATTTAAACTGTACCTTGCGTCTTTTGGAATCCATTTACTTACTTGTAATTAATTGCTTATGTCAGGGAGAGACAATTATAGTTTATTGATTGATAAGTTGGATCAATTTATCCGCAAATTCTACATCAATCAGATCATTCGCGGGGCCTTATTTACCGTCGGATCTGTATTGTTATTGTTCCTGGCTTATAACCTCCTGGAGCATGAATTTTATTTCAGCAAAGGGGTGCGTAAAGCATTCTTTTATTCGTTCAATTTATTTAGTCTGGGTGCATTGTGGTATTGGGTAGCGACCCCGCTGATGCACTATTTTAAACTGGGTCAGTTGATTTCCCACGAACAAGCAGCACGCATCATCGGCGACCATTTTGTGGATGTAAAAGACAAGTTGTTGAATATCCTTCAACTCAAATCCCTGATGCAAAATCAGGACCAGGTTCAACTTATTGAAGCCAGTATCCAACAAAAAAGTGCTCAAATCCAATTGGTGCCATTTAAAAATGCCATAGACCTGAATCGCAACCGGAAATACCTTCGATTTGCTTTACCTCCTCTTTTATTGTTATTGGTATTGTTGATCGCCGCTCCGAGTATGATCAAAGACAGTGCCCGGAGAATTATCCGAAATAATGAAGATTTTGAAAAAGCAGCACCATTCCGTTTTGTACTCAGACAGGAAAATCCGGCGGTAGTCCAGTTTGGTAACTATAATCTGGAAATGGAAGTGGACGGTTCGATACTGCCTGCCGAAGTTTTTATCGAAGTGGACCAGTATCCATACCGGATGACCAAGGTGGATGCCAGTCACTATACCTATACTTTTAACAACGTCCAGAAAAACACGGACTTTGCGATGTTCAGCGGAGAAATAAAATCTAAACCGTATGAGCTTTCCGTATTAAAAAAACCCAATCTTAGTAATTTTTCCATCAGGATGGATTACCCCGCCTACACAGGTCGCAAAAATGAAACGGTACAAAACATAGGTGACCTGTTGGTGCCTCAGGGTACCCGGTTGTCCTGGCAGATCGATGCCGAATACACCGACAAAATTGAAATGGCCTTTGGTACCGGAGCCCCTAAAACCATCTCCCATACCGGCGACCAGTATTTTACTTATCAACACCGCGCCGTTCTGGATCAGTCGTATAAAATTTATATTTCCAATGCCGCTATACCGGATCCCGATTCTGTTCAATACCATTTGAGGGTCATATCCGATCAATACCCGACGATTCAATTACAACAATTTGCGGACAGCACCGAAAACCGGTTGATCTACTTTGCCGGCAACGGATCGGATGATTATGGTTTGTCAAAATTAAATTTTAATTATTCGATCATTCATCCCGATGGCAAACAAGAACATGCACCACCCTTGCCGATTTCGATATCCAATAGCAATAAAACAGCTTATCAATATGAATGGGACAGCCGGAGTATCGCGCTCAAACCCGGTGACCAACTCAGTTATTATTTTGAAATTTTTGACAACGATGCCATACATGGGACCAAGTCGACGAAATCCAATGTGCTGACTCTGCGTATGCCTTCCAAAGAAGAACTGGAAAACAAAAACAGCAAAAACAATGACGCCATCCGGGATGAACTCAAAGATGCATTGCAGAAAAGCCGCAGCATCCAGGAACAAATGAATCAGTTGAGAGAAAAAATGATTCAGGAAAAAAAGGCCAACTGGCAGGATAAAAAAGAACTGGAGAAGTTACTGGAGAAACAAAAGGAGATCCAGAAGATGATTGACGATGCCAGGAAAAAGTTTGAAGAAAACGTAAAAAACCAGGAACAGTTTGAAGAGACACAGGACCGAATTCTGGAAAAACAAGAACAAATTCAAAAAATGTTTGAACAACTGCAGGATCCAAAAATGCAGGAGTTGATGGATAAAATTCAGGAATTGCTCCAGCAAATGGAAAAAGAGCAGACCCTTCCAATGATGGAAGAAATGAATATGGAAAATAAAGAGATGGAAAAAGAACTGGACCGGATGATGGAGTTGTTTAAAACGCTGGAGGTAGAACATGAGATGCAAAGAGCCATCGATAAATTAAAAGAAATGGCCAAGCAGGAAGAACAACTCAGCGAACAAACCAAAAAACTGGATCAGGAAGAAAAAGAAAATATAAAACAAAACGAAAAAGACCTAAAGGAGCAACAAGAGAAGGATCAGCAAAATAAAGATTCTAAGAATAAAGAAGAGCAGAATAAGGATCAACAGAACAAAGAGCAGCAGAACAAGGATCAACAAAACAAGGATCAACAACCGGGAGATCAAAAACAAGAGGATAAAAAATCCGCTGAAGATTTGAAAAAGGAGCAGAAAGAGTTGAATGAAAAAATGGAAAAGCTCCAGAAGGAATTAAAGGAACTTGAAAAGAAAAATGAGGACCTGGAACGTCCCAAACAAATGGGCGAGCCCCAGGAAAAAACGGATGAAATAAAACAGGAGATGGAAAACAGTTCCAAACAAATGGAACAAAAACAAAATATTAAAGCATCCAAATCTCAAAAATCCGCAGCTGAAAAAATGAAAGACATGGCCCAATCCATGGAAAATCAAATGCAACAGCAAGAAGAAGAACAAGCGGAAGAAGATATCAAGGCCCTCCGCCAATTGTTGGAAAACCTGGTCAGTCTTTCCTTTGACCAGGAAGGATTAATCAAAGAAGTCAACACCACCATGTTGAATACACCGCACTATACGGAACTGATGCAATCCCAATTTAAACTTAAAGATGATTTTGGTCTTATAGAAGATAGTCTGCAGGCATTAAGTAAACGGGTCTTTCAACTCGAATCTTTTGTGACTGAAAAAGTGAATGAGATCAAAATTCAAATGGCCAGTGCGATTGATGAACTGGAAGAACGCAACAAAGCCAAAGCCGGTGACCATCAACAGCGGACCATGAAAAATGTCAATGACCTGGCTCTAATGCTTTCTGAATCGATGGAAGATATGCAAGCACAGATGTCGGGTGCTGCCTGCGCCAATCCTAAAAAGTCAGGCAAGGGCGAGGGCCAGAAACCGATGGATAAAATCACAGAAGGCCAGAAAGGGATGAAAGAACAACTCGAACAAATGAAAAAAGCCATGGAGCAGGGGAAAGGTGCAGGCAGTCAGGAATTTGCCAAAGCCGCTGCCCGGCAGGCTGCATTGCGAGAGGCTCTGAAGGAATTGCAAAAAGAAAAACAACAACGCGGTGAAAACGGCCAGGAATTGCAGAAAGCAATTGAAGGAATGGATAAAACAGAAACAGAACTGGTCAATAAAAAATTGACCAATGAAATGATGCAACGTCAAAATGAAATCCTGACGCGGTTGCTGGAAGCAGAAAATGCCGAAAGGGAAAGAAAACAGGATGAAAAAAGAAAATCCGAAACGGCGCAGGAATTGGAACGAAAATTGCCTCCATCCATGCAGGAGTATTTGAAAAAACGCGAAGCAGAGATCGATTTGTATAAAACCGTATCCCCAGACGTAAAACCTTATTATCGAACTCTGATCGAAGAGTATATGAAATCTCTCCGGACAGAAAATGGAAATACAAATAACCAGTGACCTCCATACTTCAGTTTTAATGAATAAGTATTGGCGGTTTCCTTCTTCACCGGGATGTATCTCGGAAATAGAACGACTAGTCGAGTTGCTTGCTGAAAAGTATCATATTTCAGAAGATAAGTATCCCAACATCCTGATCAGCCTGACAGAAGCTGTAAATAATGCGGTGATCCATGGCAACCACTGTGATGAATGTAAATGTGTACATGTCGAAGTGGAGGAATATCAACGCGGGCTGACCGTAATTGTGCGGGATGAAGGGTGTGGTTTTAACCCGGAAAATGTCCAGGATCCGACCCTCCCGGAAAATATAGCCAAATCCGGAGGAAGGGGGATATTTTTAATCCACCAACTCTGTGACCGGGTCCGGTATGATGCCAATGGCACAGCTGTCAAAATGAGCTTTGATTTTTAGAACCAGGGTATTTCCTCGCCATGACCGCATCTATTGTACGGAAGTTTTGAATGATTCGCTTCCATTATAAATATCCGGCATTCAGGGTCCGTTCGGCTCAGAAAATCAAATCCTGGCTCCAGGCTGCAGCAAGAAAAGAAAAAAGAAGTATTAAATACCTGGATTATATTTTCGTAACCGACGAAGAAATATTACAGCTTAACCGACAATCTCTCGACCACGACTATTATACGGATATCCTCACTTTTCCCGCTTCGTATCAACCCATTATCGGAGAAATCTATATCAGTATAGACCGTATAAAAGAGCAGGCCGTACAATATAAAATAGCTCCTGGACAAGAACTCCGGCGGATCATGGTCCATGGCCTCTTGCACCTTTGTGAGTATGACGACCGGACCGTCCATCTTAAACAAAAAATGACAAAAAGAGAGGATCTGCATTTAGCCAATTTTCTGTGAACTAAGAGTAGTTGTCCTCCAGAAATGGAAGGGATTAATTCCTGGGAATTTTAACCTATTTTTATTTGGACAAAGTCTAATTAAATTTAATTTTGCTTAAATTTTAAATTTAGACTGATGTATCTAGTTAAAAAAATCCTGGTTTTGATGCTGGGGTGTTGGATTGTTGGGGTGATGCCGGCTTGTAAAAACGGTGGAGAACAACCTTGGTCAATCGATGAAAAAGACAAAACCATTGCCGTGGTCCTGGTCAATCATGGCTCCCGATCGGCAACCTGGAGGGGCGCTCTCAACGACCTGGAATCTAAGATTAAAGATTCAATACTGATGATTCCGGGGGTGACCATGGTAAAAACCGCTTTTATGGAATATACCGAGCCTTCCCTGGCCACCCAATTAAAAGTATGTGACAGCATGGGCGTGTCGGATATCATTATCGTCCCTGTATTTTTAACGGTCAGCACCCACTCTTTTGATGATATACCAACCATCATTGGCCAAAAGGAGGACCCTCAATCTAAAGAAAGCCTGGAACTTGAAAAAATACAACGATATACTCCAAAAGCAAATACCCACCTCACCCCTTTGCTGGATTTTTCAGGCATCATGAAACAAAATATAGCCAGGAGGTCCAGGGCTTTATCCCAACATCCCGAAAAAGAAGGATTGACCCTCATTGGGTACGGTGATGCTACCTATGATAAAGAATGGTCATCCCTGTTTGAAGACATCGCCGAATATGTCAAACAACAAAACGGAATCGATACATACTCCTATGGATGGTGCGGTCATTTGGTACATTATAATCCGGACAGCACCGCTCAGGCTATTGAACGGGTATTAAAAACAAAAGAAAAAGCCCTGGTAATACCCGTGTTGCTCGCCCACGATGAAATGTTTCAGGTTAAAATCATTGGGGATGGAATCCATAAAATCCAGAATCATGAAGCAAGGGTGGCCTATCAGCCGGATGCCATATTGCCCGATCCTGCTGTGGAAGCCTGGATCAAAACCATCACACGCGAGTTTGCCGATAAAATCGCTAAGACAGCCCAGGTTCAATAAACGGATTCATGAAATTCAGGAAAGCCAACCGGGCCGTGCACCGGGACGTCGGTTATTTTTGTTCAGCCTTAATCCTGGCTTATTGTATTTCCGGTATAGCTTTAAATCATGTCGACGACTGGAACCCTGATTTTATTATCCATAGGGATACTATCCGGTTTGAACAAAACTGGCAAAAGGATCAAATCCAACCAGAAGATATTTTAAACCTGTCAGGGAAGGCTGGCCATAAATCGTATAAAGTGTATGATTTCCCTACCCCCGACCAGGTTAAGATTTATTTTGACCAGGCTTCCTTACATGTTTATCTGGATCAAAAATGGGGCCTGTATGAACATATCCGCCGAAGGCCTTTATTTTATCAAACCAATGTGTTACATCGTAACAGTGTGCAGGGATGGAAATGGGCTTCCGATATTTTTGCTATTTTATTGATTACCCTCAACCTGACCGGTGTCATCTTACTTAAAGGCAAATATGGAATCAGTGGGAGGGGAAAATGGTTTATCCTCCTCGGATTGATACCTCCCCTGGTGGTATTGTTTATCCAATCCCTTTAATTTCGGATACCTATTTTTTACCTTTAGACGATGAGGGTAATCCGGACCGCACCTGGTGCAGCAATTCTTTTATCTGTTGTATTGATTTTTCTTCTGAGTTGCGGAATCAAAATTCCAGTTGAACAAGGAGACTTCAAAGAAAGCCATTTAGTTGAACTCATCCGCTTGGATTCTACCATTAAATTAGATATCCGGTATGCTACTTCCAACAATCTGGTTGGCCGGCCGGTTTATACTGAAGCCAGGGCGTTTTTACAACATGACGCGGCCCTGGCCCTCATGAGTGTCAATCAGGCTTTGAGACCGTCGGGATTGGGTGTTTTGGTGTTTGATGGTTACCGGCCCTGGTCTGTGACTAAGTTATTTTGGGACATTACCAGTAAAAAAAACAAACAATTTGTTGCTGATCCCCGCAAAGGTTCAAAACACAACAGGGGTTGTGCTGTTGACCTGAGTTTGTTTGATTTGAACACCGGTAAAGAAATTGAAATGACCGGGGCCTATGATGAGATGACAGAACGATCTTACCCGGATTATAAAGGCGGTACGGAAACACAAAGGGCTATGCGGGACCTGCTCCGAAAATATATGGAGGCTGCCGGATTTCAGGTCTATGAATTTGAATGGTGGCATTTTGATTATAAGGACTGGCAGAAATACCGCATTGGAAATATACCATTTGACCAGATCAGATAGACTACAGATAAAACTCATCGATTAAGGCTGGATCAGAGTCGAAACCTGGATCTTATTTTCATCGAATATCCAACCATATCAATATTGTTATACTAATGTGCTAATTTATCATAAAACACCCTACAATATTATACTTCTTTTAGATAGAATAATGTTAGGTATATTTAGATATAAATATTTGATATACAGAAATATATATAGATAATAATTATTATTGTGGATAAATCTTTGTTAACTTGTTCATTTTGTGAAGGTTATTTATTAATATTGTTCAAGTATTTATATCAAAATTGTTATAAATATATCAAAACTGTTAACCTCTAAAATTTTACCCTTATGGCTGAATTGTTCAGGGAGATCACGCCGTTGACCCAATACGATTGTTTCCTCGTTTTTGAGCGGTATAAAAAAGACTTTGACTTTCCTATCCACACCCACGATGAAATTGAATTGAATTTTATTTTTAATGGGGCCGGGGTATTAAGGGTGGTCGGTGACCACTCGGAGGAAATAACCGATCTGGAACTGGTATTGGTTGGCAGCAAACTGCCCCATTGCTGGATGACCCACAATTACAATTATACCAAAGAAAAAGGGGAGATGTTTGAAATCACTATTCAGTTTCACAAAGACTTGCTGGATGAGAAATTTTTGAGGCGCAACCAACTTATCTTTATTAAAAGCCTGTTGGAAAAAGCAGGCCGGGGTATCAATTTCCCACGCGAAACCATTGTTCAATTAGAGCCCCGCATCCGCAAATTATCCAAACTCAGCGGTTTCGATTCTGTCCTCGAATTGTATTCCATCCTGCATGATCTGTCTTTGACGCGAGGTATCCAGTTGTTGTCCAACGAATCCTTTGCCGAAGAAAAACCAACTTTTATCAATCGAAGGGTAGAACTGGTTTATGATTATATCCGATCGAACTACCATAAATCCATCACACTCGGTGAGATATCCAAGATGGTGGGCATGACAGAGGTTTCCTTCAGCCGGTTTTTTAAAAAGACCACCTGCAAGACCTTTGTCGACAGCATCAATGACATCCGGTTGGGCAATGCATCCCGTATGCTCATGGACTCCAGTTATTCCATTTCTGAAATTGCATTTAAATGTGGTTTCAAAAACCAATCGTATTTTAATCGCTTGTTTAAAGAAAAGAAAGGGGAAACGCCCAAAGAGTTCAGAGAAAGGTATGCGGGGACGAGGATGTTTATTTGAAAGAGGTAGCAGGTAGGAGGTGAGAGAAGAGGTTTCAGCGATCAGCGATCAGCGATCAGCGTAATTCGGAATTCTTCATTCGAAATTGTTCATTGCTCATTGTTCATTGTTCATTGTTCATTGCTCATTACCTCCCGCAATGCACCAATAAAATACTGATATCGCTCGGTGTGATTCCGCTGATCCTGCTGGCCTGGCCAATAGTGCGAGGTCTATGTTTACTTAATTTTTCCCTGGCTTCGGCGGATAAACTCTGAATGGATTTGTAATTAAAATTATCAATTAATCGCATTTCCTCCAGCCGGTTCATTTTTTCTACCAGGTCGTGTTCACGAGCGAGGTATCCTTCATATTTGATATCTATTTCTGCTAATTCAATCGACTCATCTTCAAATGGACTTAAAATTTCCTGAATTAACGGGACATTTTTTTTGAGTTCCATCAACGATATTTCCGGTCTCAGGAGGATGGTTAATAGTTTGGCTTTCTGAGGCATCAACGCACTGCCGATCGAGGAGAAATAAATATTCATTTGATCCGGGCCTACAGAAATCGATTTGACCAATGCTTCAATAGATGAAGACTGGCCTTTCTTGATTTTTACTTTTTCTAAACGGAGATCACTTCCTTGTATTCCGATAGCATGAGCCAGAGGGGTGAGCCTAAGATCGGCATTATCCTGTCGAAGCAACATCCGATATTCCGCTCGTGAAGTGAACATACGATAAGGTTCATTGGTGCCCTTGTTGACCAAATCATCCACCAATACCCCGATATAAGCTTCTGAGCGTTTGAGAATAAAAGGATCTTTTTCGGCAATAGCCAGGTGTGCATTTATACCGGCCATTAATCCCTGACAAGCGGCCTCTTCATATCCGGTAGTTCCATTGATTTGACCTGCAAAAAACAAATTTTTAATCAAATGGGTTTCCAGGCTTAAGGATAATTGGGTGGGTGGAAAATAATCGTATTCAATGGCATATCCCGGCCTGAACATTTTTACATCTTCAAAACCCTCAATTTTTTTCAACGCTTTAAACTGGACTTCTTCGGGTAAAGAGGAAGAGAATCCATTGACATAAATTTCACAGGTATCCCAGCCTTCGGGTTCGATAAACAACTGGTGCCTTTCTTTATCAGCAAACCGGTTGATCTTGTCTTCAATAGACGGACAATAACGAGGGCCCAATCCCTGTATGCGCCCAGCAAACATCGGACTTTGCGCAAATCCAGTCTTAAGCGTATCATGTACTTCCTGGTTGGTATAGGTAATATGGCAGGGCAATTGTTTTTTTAAAGCAGGGGTATCCGTATACGAGAATTTACCTGCCGGCTCATCCCCATGCTGGATTTCCATTCTGTCGTAATGCAGGCTGCGCCCGTCTATCCGCGGAGGGGTGCCTGTTTTCATCCGGCCGCTCTCAAAGCCGAGGGAGATCAATTGTTCAGTGATTCCATGCGCGGCTTTTTCACCGGCACGGCCTCCGCCAAATTGTTTTTCTCCAATATGGATGATGCCATTCAAAAAGGTACCATTAGTCAAGACTACCGCTTTGGAATTGATTTCCTGCCCCATGGATGTTTGTACTCCTACCACCCGTTGATCTTTAACCAGGATGCCACTGCCCATGTCCTGCCAAAAATCAATATTGGGGTGCGCTTCCAACATGGTACGCCACTTGCGGGCAAATAAAGCGCGATCGCTTTGGGCCCTGGGGCTCCACATGGCAGGGCCTTTGGATCGATTCAACATTCTAAATTGTACCATGGTATGATCGGTGACGATCCCACTGTAACCTCCAATGGCATCGATTTCTCTTACGATCTGTCCTTTGGCCACTCCCCCCATGGCTGGATTGCAGCTCATCTGGGCAATAGTCTGCATATTCATGGTCATCAGCAGGACTTTGGAGCCCATATTGGCAGCCGCTACGGCAGCTTCACAACCCGCATGACCGGCTCCTACTACTATGACATCGTATTGGGGAAACATGATTTTTTTGTGGGCGCAAAGATACACGCAAATTTCAAGCAATAAATCGGTACGCCCTTCCTCCTTCACCTTTCACCTTTCGCCCTTCCTCCTTCACCTTTCACCCTTCGCCCTTCCTCCTAGTCCCTATTTGTACGGTACTATCCTTTCTATACTCCCGTCCAATTTATGAGTCAGGGGAGTCACTTTTATAGTACGCAAATGGGTCTTCCCTCCCGATAATACACTATCGTGGTAAAATAAATACCATTTTCCACGTATATCAATAATAGAGTGGTGGTTGGTCCACCCAATAACCGGATCGAGGATGACCCCTTGATAGGTAAACGGGCCATAAGGGTTGTCTCCGGTGGCATAACAGATAAAATGGGTATCGCCTGTGGAATAAGACATATAATATCTGCCCTGAAATTTATGCATCCAGGCCGCTTCAAAAAACCGTCGTTCATGGTCTTTGCCTTTTATCAGGTTTCCCAAGCTGTCTATGATGTTGACCTCCCTGGGAGCTTCGGCAAATTGCAGCATATCTGTCGTCAGTAGAGCTACCCTGGGCCCCATAGCCGGGCGGTCATCATTGGGTTCTACCCCGGAGGTATCGTATTTCTTGGTTTGCCACCGTTGCAATTGCCCTCCCCAGATCCCGCCGAAATACATGTAAAACGTACTGTCATTGTCTTTGAATACTGCAGGATCAATGCTATAACTACCTTTGATGGGTTGGGGCTCTGCTTTAAACGGACCTGCAGGAAAAATTGAACTTGCTACCCCGATACGAAAAACATCTTTTTTATCCTTGGCAGGGAAATAGAGATAATATTTTCCTTTGTAAAAAGCGGCGTCGGGCGCCCACAATTGTCTGCTGACCCAGGGTATATCTGCCTTGTCAAGGGCAATCCCATGATCAGTGACTACTCCCGCAATACTATCCATAGACAAAATATGATAATCCCTCATATCAAAATGACTGCCCAGGTTATCCTCCTTCACCCCAAAATCATAATCGTGCGACGGATATATGTAAATCCGTCCGGCAAACAAATGAGCCGATGGGTCAGCTGTATAAATCAGGTTGACCAGGGGTTCAGTGATGGCATCGGGTTCCTTTTTATCCGGAACAGAATCCATGGTTTGAGATGCTGTAACCGTTTCTTTTGAACCATTTTTACAGGAAAAGATCATAGCCAACCACAGCAACAAAAACAATAGAATTTTCATGGTAATTTTTAATATTCGCCCTAAATATAATATTGTAATCGGTTTCATTGAAAATTACCAGCTAATACTTCAAGATTTTGGTTAAATCATAGTGCCATGGTAATTTTTGTAACTTTCGTTTCTTAAGGAAAACGAAGCACTAAAAAAATATTTTACAAAGTGCCTTCTTTAAAAATATTGATCATTTCAATTTACTGCAACGTGAGATCCGACCAATTAAATGGACCGTAAAAGCTAAATTCAACAGTTGATTGAGGGATCTGCAGGGATTAGCGATTTTTAAGTTTTAATAAAAGAATTTCTATGAGGGCTATTTGTATATTTTGTTTTTTCACCTGCTGTACCAATTTGGTTGCGCAGGAAAACAATACGTAAAATAGTTAGCTTCGTTTTTTTAAACAGATATAAGGATTTCATTAAAGAACGCCTCTTCTGCCCCCAGTCCTATTTAGAACCTATTGCTGCTGGTGTAGTCTATGGAGGAGGAGCGATACCCCAAAACAATAATTTATTCGAATTGATAGCGCTGTTTTATAACTTGGGTTTGAGTTAGCGATAAAAAAAATAATTATGATCAGGAGAATATATATCCTTACGTTGTTTTGTTGTGCGGCACTGGTAAACTTTGCGGCCGATTTTAATGTACTGGATTTTGGAGCGGTCAAAAACCAGGTATCCACACCGGGTATTCAGCGTGCCATTGATACTTGTTTTGCTTTAGGTGGCGGACGGGTTGTCATCCCATCAGGTCGTTTTATCAGCGGTGTCCTGATGTTGAAAAGCAGGGTAGAATTGCATCTGGTCTCCGGGGCTGTATTGGAAGCCAGCCTGCATCTGGAAGATTATAAAATTGACGGCCGATCCTATGGCATGATCTATTGCGAAGAAGCTATTCAGGTTTCGATCACCGGTTCCGGCACGATAAAAGCCAACGGTATTTTGTTTTACGAAACCGATAAAAACCACGTGTTTCCTGAATTTGACCGAAAACAAATCCGGCAAAAAGACCAATACATGCCTGAAGGAATATTTACTCCGGATGGCCCCTTAAAACGAAAACCCAGACCCGGAATGACATTGGTATTTTTCCATTGTACGGATGTAAAGCTGACGGGTATCACCATTGAAGACACTCCGGTCTGGGCTATCCGGTTTGGATATTGTGAAGGGGTTTTGGTAGATGGGATTACTATCCTAAACAATCCACTCATACCCAATAGCGATGGGATACACTGCTCCGCTTCCCGGAATATCCGCATAACTAATTGTAACATTGTCGCAGGTGATGACGCCATCATCATGACCGGTTTTGACAAAATTGAAAATGTACCGGATTATAATACCGCAGAACAAGCCAGCCATCAGTATGGCAACAAATCCATTTATGCTGAAAATATCAGTGTGACGAATTGCCAACTCAAGTCTACTTCTGCTGGCATCCGCATTGGTTATGGCCAACACCCGATCCGGCGGGGCATATTTTCCAATATCATTATCTACGATTCTCATAGGGGGATAGGCATCTTTGCCCATGATAAATCCGATATTGAAGACTTGATTTTTTCAGACATCATCATTGAAAGCCGACTCTACAATGGACAGTGGTGGGGAAATGGTGAACCGATACACCTTTCCTGTATCTCCAGATTTGAAGGGGTAAAGGCCGGACAAATTAAAAATGTACAATTCAACAACATCACGGCCACCGGTGAACAGGGCATCCTGGTCTATGGGCTGAAAGAAAGCCAATTGGAAAACATCCAATTTAATAATGTACAACTCCGATTGAAAAAGGGAAAAGAAACATTAACCTATGGAGGCAACTTTGATGTACGACCAGCTACTCCCCCCCATCGGCAGTTATTTGAACACGATATTCCGGGTTTATATGCACAACATGTAAAAGGGCTCAGTATCCGGAATTTTAATCTACAATGGGGTGATGATCTGCCCTCTTTTTTTACCCATGGAATTCAATGTGAAGAAGTAACTGATTTATATATTGATGCATTTAATGGAGGGCCAAATCCAAAAGCAGCAGGGAGTCAAAAAGTGTTTTTGACGAATACGAAGTACAGAAAATAGCAACTAACACGTCACCCTTGACCTTTAACCCTTGCCCTAAAGAATAAAGGGTTAAAGCCGATAATAGGTTTCTCGCAGCGAAGCGAAGACGCAAATTCGCAAAGAATTTAAATTCAAATTTTCAAAAAAACCATTCTACCCAATTTAACCCCTTGACCTTTTAACCTTTTAACCCCTTGAAGTACTATTTACTTGTTTCTCATTATTAATTTAGAAGTTTAATTTATTGAAAGTAATAGCGAGTAGCAGGACTATGGAGCTGATAAAAATGAGGTCAAGAATATGGGGTAAGCCGATCTTAAAGCAGAAGTCGTCAATAACAGCGACGGTTTTTAGCCACCAGGGTTTGTATTCTGGGATTAAGGTTACGTCAGGCTCGATTAGCTGCGCGGCATGACGGCCACTTTCCACAGCTCCCTCAATACTCCAGATGTCAGCGTCTGTCTTAGTATGTGCGCCAGCGAGCAGCAGATTAACGATTGGTGTTGCCTGTGTTGGACGATATGATTGTGTATTTGTTGAGGTGACCCATTTGGGTTGCTTTGGTTTAATCCCCTCAGGTGAAAAAATCCATTCGTGCCAAACTTCAGTCCGTATGATTTTAAATTCTTTAACGCCACGTCCGTTGTTTGCACTCTTGATTAAAAAATTGAGACTTTCACAGCGCATTATTTGTTCTTTTACTTCTTCGATGAATTGCGCTTTGGTACACTTTTCCAGAGGTAATCCAAATTTTCTGCCTCGGATAGTGCTGACGCATGCGGTTCCGGTCCAAAGGGATTCAATATGCTCACCGAGATCCACATCAGTGTTCCAAACTTGCTCTTCGGCGAAGAGCGTGATGTTAAATTCAGAATCAGCCAGTACAAGTGCGCATCGTTTTTTCGGCCACATAATTTTTTCGGAAAAACC
>JAWXBI010000113.1:0-12307 GCA_034439915.1 Saprospiraceae bacterium
CAGAAACTCAGAGAACCACAGAATGCAATCAACATTCCCTGTGTATTTTTCTGTGGCTTCTGTGTTTCGGTGGCAAAAATTGAGTCGGAACCATCAGCTGTGTGAAAGAAAATATCTCAGCGGCTCGGACTTGAACGGATATTTTTTATCCGGACTTCCCGCTATTTTATATCTTTCAACCGATTAAAACCGGCTTATGGATGTTCTGTCAATTTTACGGGGTGTATTGGGTCTTGTGGTGCTGCTCGGGATCTGTTACGCACTCAGCTTAAACCGAAGTAAAATAGATTGGAGACTGGTAGCTAGTGGTGCGGTGATGCAGTTGGTGATTGCCCTGGCTTTGCTTAAAATCCCATTCGTCAGTGGGTTATTTTCCGGGGTGGCCAATTTTTTTGTGCTGATGATCAATAGCGCCGGTCAAGCCGCCAAATTCCTTTTTGGGGATCTCGCCAACGGTTCACCATTTGGTTTTGCTTTTTTGGTTTTACCCACCATCATCTTCTTTTCGGCCTTATCCTCTTTATTATATTATTATGGTATCCTGCAACGAATTGTCTATGTATTTGCCTGGATCATGTCAAAAACTATGAGGTTGTCCGGTGCGGAAAGCCTGGCCGCTGCAGCCAATGTATTTATAGGACAGACCGAAGCGCCACTGGTCGTCAAACCATATTTGGAAAATATGACCCGGTCTGAGATTATGTGCCTGATGACAGGAGGTTTTGCGACAATCGCCGGCGGTGTATTTGGGGCTTATGTAGCCATGCTGGGCGGTGATGACCTGGAGTCACAGCGTTTTTTTGGCTTGCATTTATTGACTGCTTCTATTATTTCAGCGCCTGCTGCTATCGTGGCTGCAAAAATAATTATGCCGGAAACTGAACCCGATAAAGTCAGTTCCAAAATACAGATTACCCGCGATCAGGCTGGTGCCAATGCCCTGGACGCTATTTCACGAGGGACCACAGATGGATTAAGACTCGCAGTCAATGTAGGTGCCATGCTGCTGGCTTTTATGGCTTTTATTTATTTATTTAATCATTTCCTGGATTGGATCGGTACAGTCACCAACCTCAATGAAACCATCAAAAATGCAACCTCAGGAACTTATACTTCGTTGAGTATTCAATATTTACTCGGTATGATTTGTGCACCGATCGCCTGGTTGATTGGGGTACCTGCCCAGGACATGGTCGCGGTGGGACAATTGATAGGTGAGAAAATGGCTTTAAATGAATTTGTGGCTTATACTTCGTTAGCCAATATGAAGGATACCCTGGCGCCTGCTTCAGTGATTATTGCTACGTATGCACTCTGTGGATTTTCCAATTTTGCTTCTATCGGTATTCAAATCGGTGGTGTCGGATCGATAGCTCCCGGTCAGCGGAAAAACCTGATCGAATTAGGATTGAGGGCAATGATCGCAGGGACTATTGCTTGTTTGATGACTGCAGCCATTGCGAGAATGATTATCTAAGCTTCCTGTTTTTGAAGAGGTGAACTCCAAAATTCCCCTTACCGTTTTTGAGGATTTTCACTCCGAAATCTCCGTATTTGATTACCTCAGTCGGGGTCCAACCCCTTTAACGAGTTTAACTCCCGGGAGTTGGACTTCGACCTTGGAGTGCGCGTGGGTCGGAGATTAACTCACGGGTTTCACCCCTCCCCAACAGAACTGGGTTTCGACCATGCAAAATGTTCAGGGGGATCGGAGTTTAACTCCTCCCTAGCAACTGCCCTTTTTTTGAGGAGAAGCTGCGCCTTTATTTGTTGGGGAGGGGTGAAACCCCGGAAGTTGGACTTCGACCTTGGAGTGCGTACGCAGGTCGGAGTTCAACTTTTGTTGGTCCAACCCCTTATAAACATCACCGAAATTCCTCTACTGTTTTCAAACCGAAGAGAAGAGGAATCATCGGTTTTTGATTTTTGTTAAAGCTTTAAAAACTCACCCAGCACCCTGTCCAACTGCACCCGATGCCTGCCCATATGCCCTTTTAAAAACTGCATTGTACCATACCAGCCTAATCTGCCGGCAAAAGGTTGTTTGTATACTTCTTTATCGAGTTTGTCTTCCGGCATAGACAGGATAAAATCTTTCCATTGTTTTCTTACCTGTGCCCATTGTTTAAAAGCTTCATCTAAAGTAATATCCGGAGGTAGTTCATCCGGTTTTACATAGTTGGGTGCACGGTATTTGATGATTCGCTGATAAAGTGCAAACTGCATATACCAGGTTTTCAGCGTGGTCAAAGCACTCACTTTTTTGAGATCAGCTGCCTGAATTTTTTTGGTACAATATTGTAAGACGGTTGCTTCTGTTCGAATCAGATGTTGTAAAATATGAAACGCGGACCACACATAGGGATTAGGTTGAAACCACAATTGAGCTATTGATTTATCCTTCAATAAATTGTACCAATCGGACCTATCCTGCTCGATATGTTCTAATGCAATCAGGTAGTTTGCTCGGCTATCCATTTCTTGAAATATGCTTAATTTGTTTAAAAATCTCAGATGAAGATAACTATTGCATTGTTCCCCCTGATTTTCTTACAAACTAGTTTGGTCTTAGCCCAGCTAAAAGCACCCGAGATAAAAGAAGGCGAGGGACCTTTTTTACAACTAATTATCCGCGGAGTAACGCTGATCAATGGCAATGGAGCGCCACCGATTGGTCCGGTCGATATCATCGTCGAAAACAACCGAATCAAACGAATTGCCCATGTAGGATATCCGGGAGTGCCTATCGACAGTACATCCAGGCCCAAATTAACACCCGGTGGCAAAGAATTAAAAGCCGAAGGCATGTATCTCTTACCCGGATTCATTGATATGCATGGACATATCGGCGGCAAAGCCCAGGGCGCTGATGCAGAATATGTATTTAAACTATGGCTGGCCCATGGCATCACCACGATCCGCGACCCAAGTGCTGGCAACGGTCTCGATTGGGTACTCGACCAGAAATTAAAATCCGCCAAAAACCTCATCACAGCTCCCCGAATCCTTGCCTATACTGCCTTCGGTATGGGAGCTAAAGAGCCTATCACCACTGCTGATCAGGCCAGGCAATGGGTGAGGGACAATGCTGCCAAAGGTGCTGACGGTATCAAATTTTTCGGAGCCAATCCGGAAATCATGCAAGCTGCGTTGGAAGAAAATAAAAAACTGGGGTTACGATCAGCTTGTCATCATGCCCAAATGGATGTTGCACGATGGAACGTAATCAATTCAGCCAGAGCCGGCTTGACCTCCATGGAACATTGGTACGGCTTACCAGAGGCCTTGTTTGACGACCGTACTGTCCAGGATTACCCGGCGGATTATAATTATGCCAATGAACAGGATCGATTCAGTCAGGCCGGCAATCTTTGGAAACAAGCCGCCCAACCCGGAAGTAAAAGATGGAATGAAGTCATGGATGAATTGTTGAAACTGGATTTTACGCTTGACCCGACCTTCAATATTTATGAAGCCAATCGCGACCTGGCCCGTGCCCGACTGCAAGAATGGCACCAGGATTATACTATGCCCAAATTATGGGGTTTTTATACACCCAGCCGGATCTCTCATGGATCATACTGGCACAATTGGGGTACCGAACAGGAAACAGCCTGGAAAGAAAACTACAGGATATGGATGATGTTTGTCAATGAATTTAAAAACCGCGGTGGCAGAGTCACCGTAGGGACCGACTCCGGATTTATATACCAGTTGTATGGGTTTTCTTATCCTCGTGAACTGGAATTGTTGCGTGAAGCCGGATTCCATCCCCTCGAAATCATCCGCAGTGCCACTTTATGTGGTGCCCAGGCTCTGGGCCTGGAAAAAGAACTAGGTACTGTAGAAGTCGGCAAACTTGCTGATTTTGTCATCCTCGAACAAAACCCTTTAAAAAATCTGCAAGTTCTTTATGGGACCGGTGCGGTCACGCTCAACGATAATAATGAAGTACAACGTATCGGGGGCGTTAAGTACACCATCAAAGACGGAATAATCTACGACGCGAAAAAATTATTGGAAGATGTGCGGATCCTGGTTGCCAATGAAAAAAAGGATAGTGGAGAGACGATTAAACAACCGGGGGTGATTAAAAAAAGTTAGGAAAAAATATCGTGTGCTTATTTCGCCCGGATGAGTGGATCAGCACGGAGCGATTTCTTTTAACTCTGCTATTTGCCATTTACGCTCATTTCTCAATAACCGCCTAACCGGAGTTGCTGTAAATTTGCTTTTATGAATCGATTTCGTTTTTTATTCGCACTGACTCTTTGTGGTGCTTGTCAATCCAATCAAAAATTACCGGAACAACCTATGAGCAGAAAAGATATACACAGTTATACTGGAGATGCCGTGATCACGCATTTGGTCCTGGACCTGGAAGTCAATTTTGAAAACAGGGTTTTAAAAGGAAGCGCCATTTATAAGATAGACCCAAAAAATTCAGACCATATTATTTTAGACGTCAATGGGCCTGAAATTCTTTCTGTAGAAGTCGATAACCAACCAGCGACGTATAAATTAAGTGAACAAGATCCAATATTAGGCATGGCGCTCACTATACCGATTCACGCCGATAGCAAATCTATAAAAATAAATTACCAGACCAAACCGGATGCCTCGGCCCTGCAATGGCTCAACCCTCAGCAGACTGCAGGTAATAAACATCCTTTTCTTTTTTCTCAGGGACAAGCTATACTCACCAGAACCTGGATTCCCATTCAGGATAGTCCCGGTATCCGGATAACTTATGAGGCCACACTCAGAGTACCCAAAGATTTGATGGCAGTCATGAGTGCACGTAATGCCCAACAAAAAAACCCGGACGGGATTTATCATTTTACCATGCCTCAGGCCGTCCCCGCTTATTTGATAGCATTGGCAGTAGGCGATCTGAATTTTAAATCAACAGGGCCGCGCAGTGGAGTTTATGCAGAACCCAATATGCTTGAAAAAGCGGCTTGGGAATTTGCAGACACTGAAAATATGATCGCGGCAGCAGAAAAATTATATGGTCCCTATGCCTGGGACCGATACGATCTTTTAGTCCTGCCTCCTAGTTTTCCTTTTGGTGGCATGGAAAATCCCAGGTTGACCTTCGCCACCCCAACGGTAATTGCCGGTGACCGCTCATTAGTTTCCCTGGTGGCGCATGAATTAGCCCATAGTTGGAGCGGCAATTTAGTAACGAATGCCAACTGGAATGATTTCTGGATTAACGAGGGTTTTACTACGTATTTCGAACGGCGGATAATGGAAAATCTATATGGCAGGGAATATACTGAGATGCTGGCTTCACTGGCGAAAGAAGAGCTAAAACAAAATGTACTGGAGATTGGGCCTGATCACAAGGATACCCGCTTACACCTCGATTTGCTAGGAAGAAATCCCGATGACGGGATGACCAGTATTGCCTATGAAAAGGGAGCATTTTTTTTAAGAATGTTGGAAGAAAAGATTGGCCGTCCTCGGTTCGATATATTTCTGAAAACCTATTTTGACCAACACGCATTTCAATCGATGGACGTGGACAAATTGGTTCGTTATTTGAAAGCCAACCTGCCAATTGATAGCCTAAAAATCGACCTTGATGCCTGGATCTACAGACCGGGAATCCCAGAAGAAATCGCCGAGGTGAATTCGGACCGATTTGACAACGTAGTCAAAGCGTATAATCTAATGGAGGCTGAACAACGTTGGGACACCTTGATGATGGCAGACTGGTCCAGTCATGAATGGGTTCATTTCATCGCGCAAATTCCGGATTCCGTCCAACCTGCACAATTGGTTAAAATGGATGAAGCTTTTCATTTCTCTACCAGCGGCAATTCCGAAATCCTGGCTACCTGGTTTGAAAAAGCAATATTAGGTGGATATTCCCCTACTATATTGTCCAGGATCGAATCATTTTTGATTCAGGTCGGCAGACGCAAATACCTGGTGCCTTTGTACAAAGCATTCAAAATAACCGGGCAGATTGAAACTGCAAGGAAAATTTATGCCCAAGCCAGGCCTAATTATCATTTTGTGGCTACGAGTACCATTGATCAATTATTAAAGGAATAAAATGCAGGGGATATTGCAATTACCTCCAATGCCTGTCGTTTTTAATACGTTGATTCCCCTCGTTCAATACAATTTATCGCGGGTGGAAATTTTTTCCCATTCCTGGGACAGTCATTCCAGAACCGAACAAAACTGCCATTCAGATTTATACCTAAACTTCTGAATTTCTGATAGATATGACTTGGCATAACCCTTGGATACTAAAAGGGTATGGATATAGACATATCAGCCGGCGAACTTAAGAATCGTAGAAAAAAGAACTGGTTAATCGCCAGTATAATTTCCATCCTCCTGGTGGTTTTGATTTGGGGGTTTGGAGTAGGATTAAAACCATCTATAAAACGATCGGCTATCCGGACTGCCGTGGCTGAAACAGGTGATATCGAAAATACATTATCTGCTTCCGGTGAAGTACAACCGGAATTTGAACAAGTCATTATCAGTCCCATTACTGCAACCATCCAGCAGGTAGTTTTGGATGCAGGAAGTACAGTCAAAGCCGGTGATATCATTTTAGTATTGGATAAAGAATCTACCCAATTGAGTTATGAAAAACAAACCGATCAACTGGAGCTTAAAAGAAACGGAATAGCAAAATTAAAGTTGGATCTGGCTAAAAGTTTTTTTGACTTGAAAATCAATGATTCCATTCAGGCGATGGAAATCAGCAGCCTCAGGGCAGATTTGGAAAATGCCAAACGATTGGAAAAAGCAGGAGGTGGAACACGCGAATCCATTGAAACCGCGGAAATGAAACTGCGAATCGCCGAATTGAAGAAAAAACAATTGGAAAACGATATCCAGGTTAAACAGCAAACTATGAATATGGATATCCGGGAATCGGAATTATCTGCACAAATACAAGCAAAGGATCTCCAGGAATTTCAAAGTAAACTTAAGAAATCCCATATCGTTGCTACCCGGCAGGGAGTATTAACCTATGTAAACAAAAACCTGGGATCGAAAGTCAATGAAGGCGAGGTGCTGGCCAGATTGGCGGATCTGGGGAGTTTTCGGGTCATCGGTACGATCTCCGATACTTACGCAGATCAATTAAAGATTGGAATGTCTTCTATTGTAAAAATCAACGAAACCCAGTTGAGAGGCACGCTGACTAATATTGAACCTTCTGTACAAAATAATACGCTTTCATTTGAATTGGCGCTTGCAGACGCTGCCAGTGCCCTGCTCAGACCAAGGCTCAAGGTAGAAGTGTATATGGTCACAGCAGCCCGGTCAAAGGTTACACGCGTCGCTAATGGTCCGGCCTTTAAAGGGGCCGGGGTTCAGGATATATTTGTACTGACTGCAGAAGGGAATGCAGAACGCAGGACCATCTCCACAGGCTTATCTAATATTGATGTTATAGAAATTGAATCCGGTATCCAATCTGGAGAGACCGTCATCATTTCGGACCTAAGTACCTATAAAAATATAAAACAATTGAAAGTAAAGTCATAATCACTGCGGTATGAAATTCATTTGTTGTTTTATATCTATTTCGTTTTACCTGCTTTCGGGGTTACATTCGCAGGAGGTCTATAAACTTACCTTATCCGAAGTGGTTATCCGGTCTAAAAGTCAATCGATTGCAGCACGTCAATCTACTACCACCAGGGAAACCAAATTTTGGGAATGGAAAACTTTTTTATCCAATTACAAACCACAATTGGTCCTGGAAGGAAATTTACCTGCTTTCACCCGATCGTTTATTGAAGTCATCCAACCGGATGGAACTATTCAATTTCAGCCTATCCGGTACAATAATTCTGCTTTAAACCTTTCTTTGAGCCAGACCCTGGGCCAAACCGGGGGACAAATCTATGCGACTACACAGTTGCAGCGATTTGATGATTTTAACCGAAACACCGTATTATACAACAGCAGCCCGTTCGCTATTGGATACCGCCAGCCGATCTTGCAGTTTAATCCTTTCAAATGGGATAAAAAAATAGAGCCCCTCAAATTTGAAGAAAGCAAACAGGTCTTCCTGGAATCGCTGGAAAAGATCGCCGTAAAATCAACAGAATATTTTTTTAATGTATTGATGGCCCAGGTGAATGTACAAATCGCTGAAACCAATCTAAAAAATACGGCTACGATTTCCTCCATTGCCAATGAAAAATACCTCCTTGGCAAGGTTACCAAAAATGAAATCTTACAACTTCAACTCGAATCGTTAAAAGCACAAAAGGCTATCGCCAACGCTAAACGGGATCTCGAAATTTCATGGCTCAATCTCCGCTCCTATATCGGGTTACCCGCGGAAAACAGGATAGAATTGGAAATACCTTCCCACATACCGATGATCTCCATTTCCAGTGAAACGGCATTGGCTGAAGCGTTTGAAAACCGGTCGGATGCCTTACGATACAAACGCCAATTACTGGAAGCGCAACGCAATGTGGCGAAAGCGATAGGTGATAACGGATTAAACGCAACGTTTTCTGCTACCCTGGGTTTTTCTAACCGCGGACCCAGAATAACGGAGTTGTATGAAAATCCCAAGCGCCAGGAATCCATACAACTGGAGCTGGATATCCCTATACTCGATTGGGGCAGATCCAAATCCAGAACAAAAACAGCAGAAGCAGAACAAAAACTCGCAGCATATACTATTGAACAAGACCAGCTAAACTTTAAGCAGGAAATCTATACCCAGGTTACCTTATTTGATATGCTGAGGCGTGAATTGACCATAACCGCCCAAACCGATAGCATTGCAACAGAAAAATACAAAATTGCACAAGACCGGTATGTACTCGGTTTCCTAAGTACGACGGACCTGAGTATTGCCTTTCAGGAAAAAGACCAGGCTACCCGGGACCACATCACTACCCTCCGGGACTATTGGGAAACCCATTATGGACTAAGGGCTTTGACTTTATTTGATTTTGAAAAAAACGAAAAAATCAAACCCTGATAATTTATTAAAATTCAATATCAAACACGATAAACTTATGATCATATTAAAAAACATCAACAAATCTTATCGCACGGCCCTGGTAGAGACACTTGCCCTCAATAATATCAATCTGGAGGTCACCAAGGGTGAATTTATTTCTATCATGGGACCTTCGGGTTGCGGAAAAAGTACGCTGCTTAATATTATAGGGTTATTGGATTCACCATCGACCGGAGAAATAACCGTTTGTAACGAGCCAATACGGAATTTACCGGATAAGATGCTGGCCCAATTCCGAAATAAAAAATTGGGGTTTATTTTTCAAAGTTACCACCTCATCAATGATCTGCCGGTTTTGGACAATGTGGAACTTCCATTATTGTATCGAAGGCTCTCAGCCCGCGAACGAACGCGGCTGGCCACCGAAGCCCTGCAGAAAGTAGGTCTCCGTAACCGAATAAAACATTATCCGATGCAACTCTCCGGAGGCCAAAAACAAAGGGTAGCTATTGCCAGGGCTATTGTAGGAAACCCGGAAATCATCCTGGCTGACGAACCTACCGGTAACCTGGACAGTGCAATGGGAAATGAAATTTTAGAAATTCTCATACAATTGAACAAATCAGAACGGACTACCATTGTCATGGTTACCCATGACGAACATATGGCGCGCAAGACCACCCGCTTAGTTCGATTATTTGACGGTTCACAAGTAAATTAAAATCGATGTTAACCAATTATCTGAAGATTACCTGGGCGGTATTAAAGCGAAGGAAACTGTTCACGTTTATCAGTTTGTTTGGGATCAGCCTTACCCTGACCGTGTTGATTGTGGTGGTGGCCTTTCTGGATCATTTGTTTGCCCCCAATTACCCTGAATTACAAAGGAAACAACTTTTATATATTGAGCGGGTGGAGCTAAAAGATACCACACAACTCGGATCTAATACCAGTTCAGTAGGTTATTATTTTATCAAGGAATATATTTCAAAACTAAAGACGCCCGAAAAAATTGCATTTTGTACATCACCGCGAACGATCAATGGATATAGTCCAACCGGCAATAAAATCAGGTTGCTTCAAAAATACACCGATGCCAATTTTTGGGAGGTGACTGATTTTAATTTTCTCGAAGGAAGACCTTATACACAAAATGATATCGATAGACAAGCTTCGGTGGTGGTCATCAATGAACAGATCCGCGACGATTATTTTGGCAAAGGACAGCAGGTGACCGGAAAAACATTTGAAATCGACAACATAAAATATCAGGTCATTGGAGTTGTAAAAGGAAGTCCAATAACCCGCTTTTATACCTCCTCGGATATCTATATCCCTTATAACCTGACCAAAGACGATTTAAAATCTACAGAATTGAATGGACCATACATTGTAATACTCCGGGGTACTGACCCTCAAAATCTGCTGGAGATCCGGGCGGAATTTGCTGCTTTAGTTCCCAAAATACCACTGCCCCCGGGTGGCACCTGGTTTAAACCGGGTATACTCTACGCCCACGCCGAGTCTTATCTGGAAGGGATTTCCAGGCAATTATTTACCGACGGCACCGAATCCGGATTAAAATATTTTTATATTGTTATTTTCAGTTTTATGGCGTTATTCATGACACTCCCCGCAATCAATCTGGTGAACATCAATATGAACCGGATCATGGAAAGAGCTTCTGAAATAGGAATCCGAAAAGCATTTGGAGCTTCTTCCACTACCCTGACCTGGCAATTTATAATTGAAAATGTGATCCTGTCTTTAATGGGCACGCTGATTGCCGTTGTTTTATCGGTTGGTGTGATCTACTATATAAATCATTGCGGCCTTATCCCCAATGCTGACCTGTTGGTCAATTGGACAGTATTGGGATGGGCGGTAGTTCTGAGTATCGTATTTGGTTTATTCTCCGGTGTGTATCCTGCCTGGCGTATGTCGAAATTACAGGTAGTCCAGGCATTGAATGGCGGGGAATAAAGGCATCACTTTTAAAATTTTTACCATCTTTTCTTGTAAAATTAAAAACTGATAAAACATCCATCATGGTTAAACATCTATTTAAACTCATCTGGAAACAAAAGAAAACTAATTTTTTGATGATGTTTGAAATATTCATCTCGTTCCTGATCTTGTTTGCAGTCTGTACGCTGGGTGTTTATTTTTTCCGAAATTACCAACAACCTCCGGGCCTGACCACAGAGCATATTTGGGCGTTGTATTGCAGTTTCAACAGCGATACATTAAGAGAACATAATCAGGAACTGATAAAACAAAAACTCAAGGAATACCCGGAGGTCAAAAAGTATACACTGGTAGATAACAATATTCCTTTCTCGTTCAGTTCCTCCAACAGGCAGTTTAATTATCAAAACAACAGCATCATGAGCGAATACATGCGGTGTGAACCCGAGCTGATCAATATACTAAAACTTAAATTGAATGCTGGTAATTGGTTAACCTTTGCTGACAAATCAAACAAATACCAACCCACCGTAATTAATCAGGCCTTTAAAGACAAGTTGTTCGGACAAGAGGATGCCTTAGGGAAAGTACTAAATACCAGTGTCCCGGGCTCAAATGAACCAGACTCCGATCAGGATAAATACCAGGTCATTGGGGTGGTAGAGAATTTTAAGTTTGAGGACGAGTTTCAAAAAATTACCCCCTGTATGTGGACGTTGGTGGATGAATGGAGTAAAAACTTTTTGGTGGAAGTCCAATCCGGAGTAGATGCCGGTTTTGAAGCTAAACTCACCAAAGACCTGATCAATTTAGGAACAGGCTGGACTATCGAAGTTCAACATTTGGAAGACATGAAGACTACCAAAAACAAGCTGGTGTTGGTACCCATGCTGATATTAATTATTGTATGCGGGTTCCTGGTTTTTAATGTTGCGCTGGGCTTATTTGGTGTTTTGTTCCAAACCATCACACGCCGCAAAAGTGAGATTGGGGTCCGGCGGGCGATGGGCGCCACCCGGGGTCATATCGTATGGCAGTTTATAGGGGAAACTATATTCATCGCTACCCTGGGAATTGCATTGGGATTGTTCTTTGCAGTGCAATTCCTCATACTTAATGTATTTGATGTGGAAAAATCAACCTATTTCTTTGGTATTCTGGTGGCCCTGATATCCCTATATTTATTGGTAATTTTATGTGCCATCATACCCAGCAGACAATCTTTAAATATTTATCCGGCAACCGCTTTGCATGAAGATTGAAGGGGCAGAGGGCAGAGGGTAAAGGGCAAAGGGCAGAGGGCAGAGGGCAGAGGGCAGAGGGCAGAGGGCAGAGGGCAGAGGGTATTTAAAAATTTTATACACTATG
>JAWXBI010000114.1:0-25753 GCA_034439915.1 Saprospiraceae bacterium
CTTCTGTGGCTAAAATTTTGAGGGATTCTTGTTTGTGGCTCAATATTTCCAGATCATTCTGTTGGTGTGATGTCTGTGTTTTAATCTGATTTTGGTTGCTCATCCGAGCTCAGAATATTCAATGGCCTAACCCGTTCTATTTATATATTCCATCCCCGGAGGATCCCATATAACCCCCCCACTTCACTTCTTTCCGTATTTTGATCGACGTTGAAATGCGTTTGATCTGCATCCCCATAAACCAGAGCAGGTCCGGGCCTGGACTGAAATACCGGGAGTAGATGATATCCAGATAACCATCATGGTCGAGGTCACCAATCCAGGGGGTCGAAAAAATATTTTTAAATCCTTCATGCTGAGCTATTGTTTGTACCCGGTGGTTTTTAAAATCAATAGCGAGGAGTCTGTTTGAAATTTTTAATTCGGATTGATCGGTAAATCCCCGGCTGCAATCGTATTCATTGATACTGATCAATGCCTCATCGCTGCCATCATGGGTGAGGTCATAGGCTACTGGTGAAGAAAAACCTGTACACCCTAAAGAATCCTGATAAACCAATCTCCCATCTTTGCCATCGAGAAGAATTTGAAGGGAGCCTGTGCTTTGAGGCCACTCTCCTTGACTGACGAAGGTGAAAAAATCGGGAATTTCATCCGGGGTAAATTGACCAACAACAAAACTATTGCTGGACTCCGTCCCGGGAATACGATTAGTCCACAATAGGGTCAGCGTCTTCCCGTCTATGGCAAATATCCGGCTGCTGTGCGAGATGGCGATGATATCGTAAAAACCATCTTTGTTGATATCCGCCAATACCGGAGGGGCAATAAAACCATGACCGGAACTGTCGGTTGCCAGTATCCTGGCTTTCGAAAGGGACCGGTTTTTCAGATCGGAGAGGGATGCGATATATAAATGTCCACTCATCGTTTCACCACCAGTCCCAAACAAAATCCATTGATTTGCATCCGGCTGTTCAAAGTAAAGTGGTGACATATAGGACTCTTCTCCGTCCGGCATGGTATCCGCAGCCAGTATGCCACCGGATTTATTATCCATCAACATCAAAACCCCCGGATAACGGTCAATTGAGCTATGAGGTTTGGATTTATGATTTCCACCGTTTTGAATCAATAAATCCCGTATACCATCTTCATTCTGGTCTGGCACCAATACGCTGTTATAAAAATTGTACTTTGCATATTTTAATATCGGATCAGTCGAATCTGGTGAGTTGTAGTTCCAAATAGTCTCCCCCGTCTTACCATTGAGAGCCCTTAAATAAGCCCATCGACCACCGATCACCACATCCAGGGTCTGGTCCCCGGTGATATCCACCAGGGTAGCCGATCCATATACCTGATCAGGAGCGTCGCTTACCCATATGGTATGTCCTGTAGCACCGTCCAGGGCTATCACCCCTTCTTCCGTCGGTTGATATTCATTTTTACAAGCGCCCATTATGACATCATCGATCCCATCGGCATTAAGATCGGTGACCCGGGGAGAGGATTGTGAACCAATGATCTGAAAACTCTGGTCCCAGACCACACTGGTTTTTTTACTGACACAACCCGATAAGACGAGGATGGCCGGTAAGAGATAAAAACCAAAATTTTGAAACTTCAATAATTTTGAATGCATATTATATGATCTGGGAGTTAAAGATAGGCAGATTGAATTGGGGCATAAAAAATTATTATGCATACTACTTCAATAGTTCTTAAAGGACCAAAAAGGATTTAAATCGGTTAATGAACAGGTAGTACAACCCACTAAATAACCATCCGGAGTAGTAAACGGCGGGAAGGTATAAAAATGAAAAGATTTCTATTTATCATTGTTGCAAAGAATCTTTATGAACAATCCAATCCGTGTTTTTATCTCCAGAGGGATACCCACAATCGGCATTGATTTACTAAAAAAGGAAGGGTACCAGGTAGAGCTATGGGCTGAAGACCGACCTATGACTGCCGGGGAGTTAATGAAAGCTGTAAAGTCCACGGATATCCTGTTGAGCCTCGGAGAAAACAAACTGGACAGCGATTTTCTCCGGGAAAACAAACACCTTAAAATGATTTCCCAATTTGCGGTAGGTTATGACAATATCAATATCCCGGAAGCTACCCGGCTTGGAATCCCCGTCGGAAATACCCCGGATGTACTCAGTGAAGCCACCGCCGATATTGCTTTTGGACTGATGATTGCGGTTTCCAGGAAATTTTTTTTCAACCATAAAATGATCATAGAAGGGGGCTGGGGTTCTTTTAAACCCATGGCTTTTCTGGGACAGCAACTTTCAGGAAGGACCCTGGGCATATATGGACTTGGGGCAATAGGTATGGTCATGGCACAGCGTTGCCGGGGTGCTTATAACATGAATATTATTTATTGTAACCGCTCCAGCAATGAAATTGCCGAACAAAAATTTAATGCGGTTAGGGTCAGTTTTGAAGAGCTGCTGGCGCAAAGTGATGTATTGTCGGTACACAGTGTATTGAGTGAAGAAACCCGTGGAAAATTTAATGCCTCCGCTTTTGCACAAATGAAATCCAGTTCCATTTTTATCAATACGGCGAGGGGGGGCATACACAACGAAACAGATCTCCTAGAAGCCCTCAGGAATAAAACCATTTGGGGGGCCGGGCTGGATGTCACCAATCCCGAACCCATGCTAAAGGATAATCCCTTGTTGTCCATGGAAAACGTAGCCATACTTCCTCATATTGGTTCTGCTACGGTCGAAGCCAGGGATGGCATGTCCCGATTGGCAGCAGAAAATATTATTTCCTACTTTAAAACAGGTATCATACCGCATTGTGTCAATCCAGGCGCTTTACAGTAAATGTGGATCCGATCCGACTGTTCGGATCATCGGATTGCTAAATTGCTAAATTGTCGAATTGTAGAACAGTCGAATTGTCGAATTGTTTTGGACTGGATTAACCGTTCAACAGTTCAACCGTTCAACCGTTCTACAATTCTACAATTAAGCGGGATAAACAATTCACTGTCATTGAATGTTTGGAATCACTCGATCCGATACTTCGGATCACTCAATACGTTTTTGTCATGTTTTCATCGACGCAGATAATCACGTCTGCTTTGCCCAGATTGGTTTTATCCAGTTTTGAAATGTTCTCCTGAGAAACGGTGGCAATGGTCAGATAACGGAGGTTGGGTTTTTGCTGCTTCAAATACCACAATATACCTTCATAATTTTCTGAGTGATAGGTCCCATGATAATGAATAAACAGGCTGGCAGGGTTTAAATGCTGTAAAATAAAATGAGCCATCGTGGCGTCTTTGATAGCCTGGGCTTTGGGCAGGTTTGGGCCCCCATGACCAGCCATCATCGTCAGCATATTTTTGTAACCGGGTAAATCCGCATTATATAAAACCGGTAAAGGGGCAATCCAGGTTTTTTCGATTTCGGGTAAGGAATCCAATACTTCAAACCCCCTGCGGGCGACCAGTGAGGCAAAACGCCTGGGTATATTGGTCCCGATAAAAGGGTAAGATTTTTTCTTAGCATAGTTAACCAGGGGGGCATAATCCGTTTTGTAATTTGGCCATAACCGGGCTGTACTATCCAGTTGTTTGGCGGATATCGATCCATTCAAATAAGCCTCCAGCTCATCCTGATTGTCGCGTTCAAACATTTCGGCGCCGAGTACCAGTGGTTTAATTTCACCGCAATCCTGGGTCAGGTTTAATTGCAACCAATGGGCTATTGGATTGTTGTGTTCTTCACCAAATAATACGATTTCACCGGCCAGTGATTTTTTGATCACTCTGTGGTAACTGATTTTTTTCCCCCTGGCATTAAATAATTGATAGGCAGGCAATGGTTGGGCATCCAGCGTGTATATCGTCAGTAGAAAAAAAATGCAAAAGATGCTGAATGTAGATTTCATGCTGCAAAATACTTCAGTTTTGTGGAAGAATTTGATTTACGCCAGAGTGTGTTGAGCGTTTAATTCTTGGCGGATCTGATATTAAAATGTATAATTTATCCTGAAGTTGGCATTGATCCCGGTTTCATCCGCAAAATAGCGCAATCGATTGAGATAATCCCGATAAACCGTATTTAGTACATTTTCCAGTTGAATGGACAATTTAAGAATTGAATGTCGTATAGCAATACCGGTTCCACCTTCCAGATTAAAGACACTGTATCCGTCCGGGGGACTTAAAAAATCCTGGCCGGTCTCAAACCGGTTTTGCCGGAATACATACCTGCCGTGGACCGTAAAATATGGATTTGACCAGTGTCCTCTGTCACCCGGGGAATATGTCAAATCCGTTTGCACCTGGTTGCCTGGCATATATACCAGTGGTTGTTGGCGGCTTCGGTCCTGGCCCGAAATAAACGAAAACTTCGAGGTCCATTTAAATTTTTTATTGAACTCGTAGGAACACAGGAAGTCGGTGCCGGCCAAAATGGCATTCGTTTGTAAATAACTGAACACCGGAAAAGCTCCACGTATAGTAAGACGGAATTCCGGTTGGGGTTGCAAATAAATATAATCCCGGATGGAATGATAATACCCCACAAGCTGGAAAAACAATTTTTGATGTGACGAGGCGTCGAGGGAGACTATTGCTTTTATGGATTTTTCCTGGTTAAGATTAGGATTTCCCTCTTCGAGCCCGCTTACTCCCTGATGCAATCCGGAGCTAAACAATTCATTGACTTCAGGAGATCTCAGGACATAGCCCAGGTTGGTCGTGAGCTGAATATTGGGAGTAAATTTGAATTTTCCCCCTATCGAACCACTCAGGTTATGGAATACTGGATGATACCGGATAATAGTCCGGGGCAGGGATTTCGATATCGTAACGGCATCAATATCCTTGAAGTCGTAACGCATTCCGATTTCCCATTGCACTTTATTTTTTTCCTGTTGCAGGATGCCAAAGACGGAGGCCGTATAGGATTGATAATCCGGGATAAGGGGTAATATCCCAGTTTCAGGATTATTGGTATTATCTACATAGGTTAATTGAAGGCCTGTTTTTAACAGCCGGCCTGGTGCGGTGGATTTATTATAGACCCCTTCCAAAAAATGAGAGTATTGTTTCAGGCTCAGTGCAGGGACATCAGACCGTCCGCTTCGCCGCACATCGAATTCCTGTCGCCGGTTGAGTTGAGATCCGTAATTAAAAGAAAAAACTTCATTTTCATGTAAAAAGAATTTATTCTCCAATTTGAGCAAATGATGCAGGACATCCTGCCGAGGAGATTCCAGAGGATAAGAAAACTCATCCCGGGTAAAAAAAGGAATGGACCGTCCAATTGCTTCCTCCAAATCGGTGACATTGCCAATATGGGACCCTCTGAGTATACCGATCTCCGTATCAAACAAACTGTAATAAAGGCGGGAAGACCATCGGGGTGATAATTTTTTTTCAAGCTGCACACCCAGATTTTTTTCATTTTTACCGGTATTGGTCAGGTAATAATCAGGGGTGCGATGATCACCGAGTAATTTAAGTGTGCCGGTTAAACGCCATGAAGCCCAGGTTTGTTTGCGTTGGAATTGTGTATTCAGGGTATGGCCACGGCCATTGCTTTGAAAGATATAATTGGCTTGACCATGCAGGTGGGGATCAGCCGGTATAGGGTTGCTTTCCGCCAATACAATACCACCTAACCCATTTCCCCCGTAAGCCAATGCTCCAACTCCTTTAATCACCGATAAATGATCAGCCATAAATGGATCTATTTCAGGGGCGTGATCATTGCCCCATTGCTGTCCTCCCTGGATCAGGCCATTATTGACTATGGATATCCGGTTGCCATACAGTCCATGGATGACCGGTTTGGAAATTCCGCTGCCATTTTTAATCAAACTTACACCGGCAATTTTTTCCAATAGATCGGCAAGGTTTTTATTAGATGATTTGGAGATATCTTCCTTAGAAAGTGAGTTGATAATCTGGGATGAATTATCCTCCCTCGATCCGTGTACAGCAATCTCGTTCAGTAATTCCGCGTGATGGTGTAGCCGCAATAACAAAAAGGTATCCTGAGTAAGGTGAATGAACAGATTTTCAGTTTCACAGGCCAGATGGCTGATCTGGATATGGTATTCCCCAGGACAAATCCCTTTTATCACGAAATAACCTAAACTGTCTGCAGAGGCACCCTGCTTGGTTTCCTGAATAAATAGGGTGGCATATTCAAGAGGTATACCTGTGCTTTCATCGCTTATAAATCCGCGGATCACCAAATTACATGGTTGTCCTTTTAAAACCACAGGTATACTGGTCTGAATAAAGACTAAAAATAAGATCAGCTTATTCCACATTGACCTCAAAGTTTACTTCTATATCTGTGTCACCGCCGGCATTGGCTATATTTCCAGAAGCAACACCTGGTGCAGATTTATCCGGCAGATGACGGAGGGTAATGGTTAATTTTCCAGCAGAAGCGACAGTAGTGGTAAGCCTGGTTTTAAGTCCTACCGGTTTGCCATTTCCATCAGTATCATCGTAACTCACTGTAAGGGATAAGCCGCCCGATACCGTGAAAAAAAATTGATGGTCTTTATTTTCCATTTCAATTTCATTGGTGATGTTGCCAACTGGACTTTCTTGTTCATTGAGGAGCTCCAAACTGCCCAGATAGGTGGTATTCCTGCTGAGTTTGCCACTCATAATGACCGGAGAATTTCCACCATCCCCATCGAGATCTTTAAAGGATAGGAGGACTGTATTGCCCCCGCCCACCGGGGTCAGGGTATATTTTAATGAAGTAATGATTTCCTCTTCATTGGGAATTATAGGGTCGTCTTTTTTACAACCCAAAACAATAACTAAGAGTATAAAAAAAATAGATAAAACGGATCGGAACATATAGCTTATGATTTAAATGAAAAGAATGAATGAAATAAACTGGCATGGACAGTGAACCATTCCAGCTCAGGTAAAAAACTAATCGTTTAAGCTATAGTCGGTGGGCCCCGTAAAAATACACGGGAAGTGAAATGCAGGATAAACGCAGAGGTGTATTCAACCAGCAATTGGGCTGGAACAAATTCTATGAAATCAGGGCGTGACGATGGTGAAATGGTATATACTGCAGAAATAAAAAGGTCGCAAATTTTACAATGATGCTGTATGCTGTGCAGGTGATTGGTTCTCGTTTCATGACAATGCAATTCATCGTGATGATGCCAGCTATGAATGCCTTCAAAGACGTTAGGCAGTATAAACAACCCCGTCAAAAATAAGCCAACTATATACCGGACCGCTTTCAATTCAATTACAAATATAGGCTATTCAATACAAAGTTTGGGCGGTCTGGCCGGCTCAACCAGTTAAAAGAAGGTATTCAATTTTTCCCATTTAATTTTCCATTTTCCATTGGCCGGGAAACCGGGATGGCGTACCTGTTGATTTTCGACACCGGCACACATCATCGCAATTGCAGCCAGCAAACCACCATTACCGGGAAGATAAATGGTAAGCCTGGGATCCTGGTAATTATGTCCATTGATCAGATAAGTATTTTTCCGGGTGTCCATCAACAAAGCCTCGACAGCTACTTCAGGTCGGTTCAGGCGGGTAGCAGCCATGGCAATCAACGGATAGTCCCAACCCCAGGTAGAAATCCAATTCCATTTTTTCATAATGGTGTCCAGGGTGCGGTCCATAATCATCGGGTCCAGTTGGTTTGCTGAGGGAAGACCTGCATAAGCTGCCAATACGGAAGGGTGATCAGAGAGAAATTTTTCGTTATAATAGCTGTCTGGCGCGGATTGAGCAGAAAGATAAATTCCGTTATGCACGGGCAGGGGGGCCAAATGATCCAATTTGTGTTGCCAATCTTTATTTTCCCCAAGCCCCAAACGTCTGCGCCAGGTTTGTGCAGTGGTCAGCGCCCAATACCAGTATGCCAGTTCAATGTTGGATTGACTGTTTTCATCGGGTCATGACTTTCCTGGGCCGGAATTAAACCGGAGCCTAAACGGTAATTTTTATGCAGGCTATCCCAGGCCAGATAATCGGCCATAAAATCTGCCGTTTCAAATACCAAATTCTGGTATTTAGCAAGTAAGCCGGGCTTGGGGGATAGCTTATATAAAATTTCGCAGAGATAAATCACGTGAGGTTGTTGCCATATCAGAAACGAACCCACCGAAGAAGGGGACTCATTGGCCTCCGTATCGGTCATCTTTTGCCACCTGGCACCCTGGTAACCTTGTCGACGGGCGAGATCCTTGGCAGGACCCAAAGATTTAAAAAACCAATTCAGACTTTTTTCCATTAATTCAGGACGTCCCCACAAAGCAACATGCAGCGCATGCCACCAATACATTTCCAGGTGCGGCCTGCCAAACCAGCTATTATAAGTCAACCCGGTTTCCTGGGGCGGTTGGTCTGAGCCACATTGAATCCGGGTGAGGTATTGGGAAAGGATTGCCCTTCGCTCCAGTTCAAAAGCCCTGGGATCCTGGCTGCCGGCGAAGTCAATAGCTTCCCCGCTCAACCAGAAGGATTTCCAATGTTTTTTTGAAGCTAAAAGTGTTTGTGAAAAGGAAGGTAAGTCCGGATTTTCGATGGCAGGGACAAACCGGATAGAACATTCAAAATCCCGGGCAGATTCAGGTTGGAAAACAAAATAATCCGGGCTTTTTTCTGAAAACGAACCCTTGCCCTTCCAACGAAGCTGGATGACATAGAAATTCGTATCTAACTGATGACGGATATCCACTCCATTCGGAATTACAGAGTAGGTCGACTGGCGAGGTGTCGCAGAATTCCAGTGATTCCCGACATCCTTCCATAAGCCGGTAGGTGCTGGTAATCTGATCCTAATTTTAATTTGGTTTGATTCCAACAGTTTGCTTTTAATATGAAAAGCAATAAGGTCCTGATCCGGGTGCGCTACGGTAATGACCTGAACCAGATGCTGTCCCACCGAGTATTGGCTATGTATGGTGCCGGTCCAAAGATCCAGGTATTGTCTGATATCATTGAGCTCCGTAGTTTTATTTACTACGAAGTTGGAGTCCCCGAATTCAAACCCTATAGTAGCAAGTTGCAACCGGTGTGGGTTGGACCTGAAATAGTCGACGGCCTGATTTTGACGTTTGGAACTATGACCTTGTACGCTATAATTAATTTTTTCTCCATTGAATTCATATTCTTTGAAAGTCTCTTCAAAGGCAAAGTTTTGGTCATTTGGAAAACTATGCCATCCCCAGGAAGATTGGGTACCATCGGTATTCCGATTATATATTTTTCAGGGAAACTTTGCAAACCTTTAGGATCGACTGTAAAGCAAAAGTTGCCGTACCGACAGATAAAGAGGACAGACTATCCGGTTTGGTCACTAAAATCTTATGTCTGTCGACGATCGATTTTCTGTTAATGGATGAAACCTGCGAACACAATTGAACAGGTAAGCACAGACCTATACAATAAATAAAAATGTATATATGATCGTAAAATTTCAACTGCTTTCTTGGGAATAACAACAATAATGTGGGTTTAGACTGCAAAACAAGATAGGGAAGCTTATCAAATTTTAATATTTTCTTAAAAACAAGTCTGAATTTAAGGATTGGCAACGGTTTTGATATATTTGCGCAAGTTGAAACTATTGCATCACATATTGTGCTTTACCTTGCTCTTCGCCTTGTCTCCAAGCAAAGAAGTAATAGCATTATTGGACTCCCAATCCATTACTCAGGATTTGCTTAGCGGTTCGGAGCAGGAAAATCAACAGGATACCGAAGAAAAGGTAGAAAAAGTAAAGGAGGATCAGATTATCTCTAAACTCTTTTCATGGGTTGGTATCAATGCATTGCATTTTAACAGACAAGCGGTCGATGATTTTCAATCTTCTGAAAATCACTCGAAAACAGAGACCCCTCCTCCCAACACCGTGCTTTGATTTTTTCTGTAATTCGTTACGGTAAGGCTATTCACAGCCTATTCTGCGATTTTATTTAAATCACCAATTCAAAGCTTATTTGCAAAATTAATTTTTGGAAAAAAAGCAGGTTCCTTAGTTCGCTTTAATTCAGTTGATGATCAGGGACTTTACGGTTAAACAGTTTTTCAAATCGGTAACCGAAGCAAAGAGTGCGAGCATCCTGTCAACTAATTAAGAGCGAAACTTGTAGGAAAGCGGACAACTGAAATTTATGAATAAGGCAACATCAAAATAAAAATTCGGATATGAAAGAGTATAATTTGTTTAAAACTATAAAGCAAGATTTACCGGCAAGCATTGTAGTGTTTTTTGTGGCCGTTCCGCTCTGTCTGGGCATAGCCCTGGCTTCTGGAGCACCGTTGTTTTCAGGTATTATCGCGGGCATCATTGGCGGGATTGTAGTTGGTGCCGCCAGTGGCTCCTCCCTCGGGGTCAGTGGACCGGCAGCAGGCCTGGCCATTATAGTCTTAACGTCCATTGCTTCATTGGGCGGTTCCTATCAGGCTTTTTTAACCGCCGTGGTATTGGCTGGTATCTTCCAGATTATTTTGGGTTATGCCAAAGCGGGCTTTATCGCCTATTTCTTTCCAACGTCTGTCATTAAGGGTATGCTGACGGGTATCGGGTTATTAATTATCCTGAAACAAATACCGCATGCGTTGGGATGGGATAAAGATGCCGTGGGGGATGATGCCTTTTTCCAGGCAGATGGAAAAAATACTTTTTCTGAAATTCTGGAAGCGGTTAATTATTTTACTCCCGGGGCGGTCCTGATCTCGTTGATTTCCCTTGCGATCCTGATCTTATGGGATGCCGTACTGCTCAAAAAGCATAAATTTTTTCAGTTACTGCAGGGGCCCATCGTGGTGGTGATTCTGGGTATTGTCATGAACTATTTATATCAGAGTGGCGCGCTTAATTTCTCCCTGGCGCAGGATCAGCTGGTGAGTTTACCTGTTCCGGAAAACCTGGCTGGTTTTTTCAGCCAGTTTACTTTTCCGGATTTTAATGCAATTACCAATTTTGAAGTCTGGAAAATAGCTATTGTCATGGCTGTTGTAGCCAGCCTGGAGACTTTGTTAAGTGTTGAAGCCACCGATAAAATGGATCCTGAAAAACGGATTACCCCCACCAACAGGGAATTAAAAGCACAAGGTTTGGGCAATGTGCTATCTGGCTTGATCGGAGGTTTACCGATTACCCAGGTCATAGTGCGGAGCTCAGCCAATATTGCTTTTGGAGCAAAATCCAAGATGTCTGCTATAATGCATGGGTTTTTCTTATTGATTAGCGCAGTGACTATAGCTGGCCTGTTAAACATGGTGCCGTTGGCCAGTTTGGCTGCTATCCTGCTGATGGTGGGGTATAAACTGGCGAAACCGGCCTTGTTTGTCAAGATGTATAAATTGGGTTGGGAACAATTTGTTCCTTTTACGGCAACCGTGATAGCTATATTGGCCAGCGACCTTTTAAAAGGCATTACCATAGGTTTGTTGTTTGGGCTTTTTTACAGCTTACGTCACAGTTACCGCAACTCATATCATATGAAAGATGTGGTGACGAGTGAAGACGGGAATCGGGTGCATCAAATTGTTTTGGCAGAAGAAGTATCGTTTTTCAATAAAGCCAGTATTCTAAATGCCTTAAATTCCATTCCTAAAAATTCAAAGGTGGTCATCGATTGTACCAACTCCAAGTCCATTGCGTACGATGTGGTGGAGCTGATCAAGGATTTTGAAATTAACGCTAAAACAAAAAACATAGAATTGCATAAAATTAATTTTATAGAACCCATTTGATACTTTACGGAGGAACTTCGATTTATGGTGTATGAATAAATTCCCGGAATCCGGGAATGAATCCTATTTGTTTATTATTTAAAAATTATTATTATGAAAGTACATACTCAGGAAACTCGGGATAAATTGACTCCTATGGAGGCCCTGGAAATATTAAAAGAAGGCAACGACCGGTTTATAAAAAATTTAAAGACCAATAGAAATTTACTGGAACAGGTAAACGCCACCCGGGACGGACAATGGCCATTTGCTACCATTCTCAGTTGTATTGATAGCAGGACATCCAGTGAATTGATATTTGACCAGGGACTCGGAGATATATTCTCTATACGCATTGCAGGAAATATTATCAATACGGATATTTTGGGCAGTATGGAATTCGCCTGTAAAATCGCCGGTTCTAAATTGATCGTCGTATTGGGCCACACCAAATGCGGGGCGGTCAAAGGGGCTTGTGATCATGTCGAGATGGGCAATTTGACCGAACTGTTGGCTAAGTTGCAACCTGCTGTCTATCAAGAAAAGGAAACCACCGCCAACCGGAATTCAGAGAATAGCGATTTCGTGGAGAATGTCTCGAGGATCAATGTAAAAAGAAATGTAAAAAATATTATTGAACGCAGTTTTATTATCAAAGAGCTTATTGAAGACGGATCGATCGGGGTGGTAGGTGCAATGTACAACATTGAAACCGGCAGCGTGGAATGGTATGATGATGTCATGTATATCCAGGAGGAAGAAGTGCTGCATGAAGTTTCCAGTGAATCGCTCCGATATTAATATTAAAACAAAGGTTGCCCCAGATGAAAAATTCCCTTTTTGATGAACAGCATGTTTTGCACGAATTAAAACATTATCTGCCCACCCAAACCCCGCTGAAAGATTTTATTCACCATAATTCATTGCATGCTTTTCAGCAACTTAAATTTTACGATGCCATTTTTAAAGCGTCTAAAATTTTTGGATTCCAGGTCACGCTGCCATTGATCGATTTCCGGCGATTGTATGAAATCGGCCGGATCAATCCGGCCATTTTAGACCGAATCATTTCCGGGAAGAAAGGAAAAGATAGCCTGACCCTGTGGAAGGACAACGTTATTCATAAAGTGTACGATGAACACAATGATCAACGGATAGGGCTGTTAAGAGATCAATGGAAACACCTTCATCAGCTTGATCTCGACAATTTAGTGCAGCCGCTCCTGTTCAGGATTTTATCGAGTTACCTGGATCAGGGAATTGCAATTTGGGATTTTCCGGCAGGCGATTTGGGCTTTTTGGAGTCCATTAAAGAACTGGAAAAAAACAGTTTTGCGAGTATCTTCAACTCCTCCAGGGCAAAACAATTGTTGTTCAGGGAAGACTTATCGATCTCCTCTTTATTGAAAATGGTAGTAGGAAAGCCGGAATACTTTGATCAATATCTTTTTGACCAACAGTTCAGTCACCGGGGCTGGAGTGGCATGGTGGCTACGCTGG
Organism: Saprospiraceae bacterium; assembly: GCA_034439915.1. GTDB lineage: Bacteria > Bacteroidota > Bacteroidia > Chitinophagales > Saprospiraceae > JADJLQ01. Next base: position 13,229 of record JAWXBI010000114.1, read on the forward strand.
AAGCAAGACCTGACACCCTCCTCAGTCCTAAAAAGATTTCCCTGAGTGATTTGATCATTTTTGAATTGCTCCTGGAAATAGATCACCTGGAATCACAACTGGGTAAAAATTGGCAGCCTTTAGCGGAACAGGTTTCTCAACCCCCGTTGGATTTATTTGCACCTGTACTTAATACGGAATTTCAGGAAGTCCTGAAATTCTGGCAGGATGCATTTGAATGGAGTTATTATGATGAGGTGTTAGCAGGAATTAAGCAGTTAAGATCATCCAAAAAAGGCTCCCCGCCGGCCCTTAAAACCATCCCTAGCTTTCAGGCTATGTTTTGTATTGATGAACGAGAAGATAGCATCAGAAGGCATGTGGAGCTCATTGATAAAAAATGCGAAACATTTGGCAGCCCGGGTTTTTTTGGTGTCGAATTCTATTTTCAGGCAGAACATGCAAAATTTTATGATAAGCTCTGCCCTGCACCCGTCACTCCAGCCTATTTAATCAAAGAGTATGAGGTTTCGGAGAAGAGAAAACATGACCTGCTCTATACGAAAAGAACACATCAATTGATCACCGGATTTATAAGTGCTTTGACATTTGGATTCTGGGCAGGGATACGGCTGGCACAAAATTTATTTAAACCCAAAATGAGCCCGGCCATTTCGAATGCTTTTGCCCATATGAATGAACAGGGCAAATTGACTATAGAGAACAAAAATGCCGGGGACAGAGAAAACGGTCTGCAAATAGGATTTACAGTGCAAGAGATGGCCACCAGGGTCATGGGACTGTTGAATGGCATAGGTCTTATCAATCATTTTGCACCGATTATTTATGTAATGGCCCACGGCAGCAGCAGTGCCAATAATCCCCACCATGGAGCGCATGATTGTGGAGCTTGCAGCGGTCGTCCGGGTTCAGTCAATGCCCGGGTTTTTGCCGTCATGGCAAATCATCCGGAAGTTAGAAAAATATTAAACGATAAGGGCATTGCGATTCCGGAAGAAACCCAGTTTGTAGGGGCATTGCACGATACCGCAGCAGATGAAATGGAGTTTTATGATACCCATCTTTTAAATGGGGTCAATGCGGAAAGTCATAAGGCACATGTGTCTGCTTTTGAGCAGGCGCTGGATTTTAATGCTAAAGAACGATCCAGGAGGTTTGCCTCCATTGACAGCAAAAAGGAAATAAAAAAAATCAGGAAAGCCATAAAAGACCGGTCAGTTTCTTTGTTTGAGCCCCGTCCGGAACTAGGGCATGGCACCAATACCCTTTGCATCGTAGGCAACAGGGAAATGACCAAAGGTTTGTTTTTGGACAGAAGGGCATTTTTAAATTCCTACAATTATAAATCCGATCCGGAAGGAACCTTTCTGACCGGTGTAATGAAACCATTGGGACCGGTGTGTGGCGGCATTAACCTGGAATATTATTTTTCGAGAGTAGATAATTATAAACTGGGGGCCGGCACCAAACTACCACATAATGTCGTGGGACTTTTTGGAGTTGCCAACAGCAGTGACGGAGATTTAAGGCCCGGCTTGCCCTGGCAAATGATTGAGGTGCATGATCCGCTCCGTTTATTAATCATCGTAGAACATTATCCGGAGGTGGTTTTAAAAACGATCCAGTCCGTGCCCGAAATGTATGAGTGGTTTATCAATGAGTGGGTGCATTTGATTGCAGTCCACCCCACCAGCAATGAATTAAGTTATTTTAAAGAAGGAGCATTTATACCGTATACCACCTTGTCCAAAGAAATTCATTTTTTTAAAGATGTACATGCCCTGCTGGAAGATGCCAAAGAGATGGAGACCAGTCACATCGTGCACGCAACACAGGAAAATTTACCGGTGTTTTTATACAATTAATTGAACATGGAGCACATACTGCAGTTATTTATATTTATTCCGCTGGTTGGATTTATCCTGAGTTTATTTTTTTCAAACCGGCAGGAAAAGCAGATAGCGGCCGTGGCCTATTCTATTGTAGCCATTCAATTTGTCGGGATTTTGTTGTTTGTTATAAGCTGGGTATTACAAAGGTCGCCGGACCTTAATTTAAAACATTTTGTTTTTTATGAGGAAGGATCCATTGAAATATTCCTGGATTTTTATTTTGATAAAGTCACTGCAGTATTTGGTTTGGCGGGGGCATTGATTACTTTTTTAGTGCTGATTTTCAGCAAATTTTATTTGCATCGTGACGAAGGATACAAACGGTTTTTTAATACCGTCCTGCTTTTCTTTTTTGGATATAATGTGGCCGTTTTTGCCGGCAATTTCGAAACCTTATTTATTGGCTGGGAATTTTTGGGGATCACTTCGTTTTTATTAATTGCATTTTACAGGGACCGCTATTTGCCGGTTAAAAATGCCCTGAAAACTATTTCATTATACCGCTTAGGAGATATCTGTTTATTGCTGGCATTATGGATGAGCCATCATTTTTGGCATGAAAACATCACCTTCATGAAATTGAATGATGTGGCTCTGGTTTCGGATCAAATTGCCGATCATTTTGATTTTGCTTTGTTTATCAGTGCCATGCTGATCATTTCGGCCACCATTAAATCTGCACAATTCCCGTTTTCTTCCTGGTTGCCCAGAGCCATGGAGGGCCCTACGACCTCCAGTGCCGTATTTTATGGATCCCTTTCGGTGCACCTGGGTGTTTTTTTATTACTGCGTACACATACCTTCTGGGAATCTATCGGGATGATGAAGGTGGCCATTATTTTAATCGGGATAGTGACCACGGTGATTGCATCCTTAATAGCCCGGGTACAATCAACGGTTAAAACACAAATTGCGTACGCATCCATCGCCCAGATAGGTCTGATGTTTATCGAGGTAGCTCTGGGCTGGCACAACCTGGTGTTGATCCATTTTACCGGGAACGCTTTGTTAAGGACGTATCAGTTATTGGTTTCTCCTTCCGTATTGGGCTATCTCATCCATGACCAGGTATTTAATTTCACACCCCGCAACACGGATATTAAAAAATCATTTTTGGGCAGGGTTACCAATACCCTTTATTTGTGGAGTATTAAAGAATGGAATATGGATTCCTTTTTGAGAAACGTATTGTGGAATCCGGCTAAATATGTCGGAAACAAATTTTATTTTCTATCCCGTAATTTGATCATTTGGATATTGGGCGCGGTTTATATCGGTGGTTTGCTCTTTTTTTATTTTGATGACCATATCCCCAGAATATTGGATGAAGTCATACATCTGGTATTTGCGTTTATCAGTATGATGCTGGTACTGGCTGCCTTCGTAGAGAAAAAAAATGCGATCAAAGCCTGGGTGCTGATTATACTTAGCCAGTTTTATTGTGTATTGTCCATAGCGCTGCTGAATGATGAGTACCAGTACGTGGAAATATTATTGTATGCCAGCGGACTTTTGCTGGCTGCCATCGCGGGAAGTTACAGCCTGTTTAAATTATGGCGGGCCGAAAAAAGTGTGGCGTTAAATGATTTTTATGGACATATTTACGAGTACCCTAAACTGGGCTTTATTTTCTTATTAGCTTGTTTTGCCTTTGTCAGTTTACCCTTTACGCCTTCCTTCATTGGAATTGATTTGATTTTCAGCCACATCGATAACAATGAATATTTATTGATTACCATCACGACCATTAATTTTCTCGTGCTGGAATTGGCTGTACTCAGAATTTATGCCCGTCTTTTTTTGGGCCCTCACAAAAAACAAACCCATCCTGTTGCTTACCGATCATCCTGAGCAGATAGGAAGAAAAGTATAAAACATAGATAACAAAAATGGTTGACCTAAAATAAAAAAGAACGGGAGATGGCCATCGGCCAACGTTACGATATAGTTTCAGTGAGTTTTGTTGTTTTAAGGTGTTGGCTTTAACCGGCCAACACCTTTTTTTTATGCCAGATGAATCTTGCGAAGACCCGATGCAACCATCGTTTGTTTATACGCTCTGCTGATCAGATCATTGAAATTGAGCGGGACACAGCAGACATATCATGGTCCAACATACACTTAAAATGACCTTTTGGACATGCGTGTCTTCCAAACCGGGAACACGGGCGGCAAGGTAATCCTTCGATTTCAAAAACCAGGTTTTGATCCGGGTGTTTATCTCCATAAAAAGGCCAAAAGCCAAATTCCTGAAGTGTGCTGCCCCATATACTACGTATTTTCTTTTTAAATGCGGCCGCAATATGCATCATACCGGTGTCGGGAGCAATGACGGTGTGTGCCTGCTGAAGGATGGAGGCAGATTGATTAACAGACATCGTGCCGCAGGCATTGTAAATATGGGGTCTCGATAGTTGGGCTGCTACAGCATATTCCTCTTTCCCGCCGATCAGGACAATATTCATCGCAGGGTCAAAAGATGTCAGAAGTTCTTTTAGTTTAACGATAGGGATCCTTTTAGTAAAATGCGCTGCCCCGATAACCAGCGCCAGAAAAGGGCCGGAGAATCCAAAATATTTTGACACATCAATATGGTCCGCATCGGGTATAAAATAATCCAGCCCATCACCATCATCTTTCAACCCGAATCTTTTTAAGGCATTTAAATATCGCAGGGCGACATGTTCTTTGGGAAAACGGAATTTTTTAAAATAGACAGCCAGCCATTTAGCCAGGTTGGCTTTGTGGTATGAAACAACCTGAACCTTCCAAAGACCAAACCGAAAGCGGTGAGACCGCAAATTGTTGTGGAGGTCGACCATCAGATCAAATTGTTCTGCTTTTAATAAGGGTAATAAAGTGCCCATTCCGGCTTCCGTCGTCCAAACCTTGTTTATATATGGATTGGAACTTACTAATGGGGCGAAGGTCTGTTTCGTCAGGTAATGAATCTGACATTGTTTTTGTTTTTTCAGGCACCTGATCAGTAAGGAGGTTAATACAATATCCCCTAAAGAACTAAATCGGATGATTAATACTTTTTTTATCGGGGTCCCTTCGGCCATATTGACTTCAGGGTTATTGACGAACAAACTTCAAGCCACCGGATTTGCCTTCGATATTAACCTTGATCAGATATATTCCCTGCGGAAGATCGTTAATTGGAATCCGAATCGACTGAGCGCCCGGTAAATATTTTTTAGAAGATTTCCAATACAAACGGCCCACCATATCATAGAGTTCAACGTGGTTAAAAACAGTGGATTGAGGTTGTTGCCAGGACAGGTTGACCTCGTTTTGGACCGCGGGGTTTGGAGATAAACGCACTTTATAAGGCTTTAACGGATCCTCATGGGTAGGTGTGCTTAAATTGCGTGAACCGTTGGCAAACCAGGTTCCCAATTGAGCATTATTTATAAGTGCACTTGCCGTACCGGTACCCCGTATTTTAGTGCTGTTGACGTTGATTTGACCGACAACTTGGGTACCTGTATTGGTCTGAGCGTTAAAAATCACCTTATTATCCAGGGTGGAATAACTGGGCCAGCTCAAACGAGAATTGATAAAGATGGTATCTACCCTCCCGGTTTCGGTGTTGCCACCCAATAATAAATACGTTTCAGGATTGGTCGATTCGATGAGCATATCAAAAGCGATGATATGAGGGCTGTTTTTTGCAAAGGTGGGATTACCTACGCTGGTTTGTTCCGGTAATTGCCCGAATAACTTAGCAATTTTACCATCTCCCCAATCCGAACGCTCGCCATCATATACTCTTAAAAAAGAAATATCCCAATAGGTCACTTCAGCACCACTGGAATTTTTAATAGTATTTTCTGCATCGTACATCAATAAATTACCAGTATAATCAAATTCGATCGCATCGGCATAATTGACATCACCGGTGACTATACCGGTAGAGAAAGTAGGATTATACAATTCAAATTCCCGCCATTCTCCCCCCTGGACAGTGTAATCGTAAACATGGATGAAATTTTCCTGAATGTCTTTGAGGGCAGCGACCCGGTGACCATCCCTTGAAATTGAGGCGTTGCGCCATATCGGTTCATTTTGCAGGATGCCGGCATCCGTGATTTTGCCTTCGTTCCAATCGATGATGACATAATGAATTTTTTTGTCTTTACCTACAAATACGATGCTGGACCCATCATCGGTGACGCTGGCCTTGCTTAATGGATCTTTGGAAGACAATGGATCAGCAACCAGGTTACCAGCTTCATCGGAAAGGTATAGTGCTGTCTGATCGTCATCGGCGTAAACGATAAAGTCACCTCCCGGATTGGTCTCGACATCCTCCTGGGTAGGCGTTGAGGTACCTTCCAGGATTCCAACAAAATCATAAGCTGCCCTGGCAGCTGTTACTTCCGGGCTGTTTGCTCCAAATAAATCAGCAGCAGACTGGATCACTGCTTTCCTGCAATCGATAAATCTTGAACTTCGGGTGAGATACCGGGTAAGGGCACGGTAATAGACCTTCTCCGCTTTAACGAGGTCATTGTTGATGCGAATGGTAAATTGATAAAAAGCCCAGTTAGCTATCCCGCTGTTGATATGAACCCCTCCATTATCTTCAGTGCCCTTATATCGTTCTGCATAAGTCCTGGGTTGATAACCCGGATCGCCAAGTTGAGAGCCGCCATTATGCGGGTCGATAAAACTGCGCAAAGCTCCGGATGGAAAAACCGACTTTTTAACTACTTCCTCCCCAATCAACCAGTCGTCCCTGTCAATCAAACGGCCGAAGATATCTGCGAAAGATTCATTCAAAGCGCCGCTTTCGTCTTCATAATCCAGGTTGGCGGAAGACTGCACTACCCCATGTGAAATTTCGTGGCCGGCTACATCGAGTGCTTTCGCCAGGCTGGTAAAAGCATCTTTTCCATTGCCATAAAACATGGCTTCGCCATTCCAGAAGGCATTGTCCATTTGTTCGCCGTCGTCCTCCACGATGTTAATGAGCGATATCACATTGCCCCCTTTGCCATTTATAGAATTCCTTGCATGTCTGGTGAGGTAATAGGTATAGGCCAATCCTGCATTAAGATGCGCTGAAGCTGCTGCCGGGCTTATCCAGCCGTTATTGGTCGCCCCGTTGATCAGGCCAGGATTAAAATCATCTTTGGCCGGACTTTTGTTTTTGCCATCAAAAGTCCAAATCACCCCGGTGGGTTCTTCGGTATCGGTGCCTATGGATTTAAACATCGTCTTACTGGCATCCAGTAAATAATACCGGCCTCCGTCCTCATAGGTTTGCAGGGTTATTTGTTTTCCAAATAAATCCATTGCATTGGAAGTAGTCTTGCCCTCAAAATCAAATTTAACCGGTTGAGTGAGCGGGGGTATATTGTTCGAAAAAGGATGATCAGCGGAATTACAGTCAAAGCTGTGGTCATGAGGAAGAAAAGAACAGGTGTTTTTGAATTTATTCAAAATTTGGCCATCCTGTGCATCTATAATATAGTTCCAGATTTCTATTCCATTAGCCACATAAGAAATAGCATAAGCTATATGAGCTTTACGTTCTGAATCGAAATACACGATCAATCTTGAATGGTTGACCGGTCGTTTCAAAATTTTAAGTAATGCTTCCGATACTGCCCGGTAATGTCCCATGGTGGTGAGGTCGTTGACGACCGTTGTTATGGCTCGGGTTTCCGAGATAGTTGGTACGGTGTTCAATTCGACGGGTGTGGGGAAAACTTTACCATTCACCCGCGTCATGTCTTCATGGTGGCCATGGATGATTAATTCACCACCATAAACCGGAAGGTTTTTATAGACCTGCTGAACACGGATATGTTGTATCCCAAGTTCATCAGTTTCCCTGGATGAAAAAATAAATTCCTGATTGACCTGCCGGATTTTCATATCCTGCTTAAACTGCGCCAGAAATGAATGAATGGATGAACTGATTGCTCTCAGGTTTAACCTGGTTTTATTGTCGTTTTCAGCCCAAAAATAAAATTCATCGGAATAGGTATAATTGAGTTGTGAAGGCAGGGCTGAACCAGATCCTGCTATAAAATTCAATGGTTTGATGGAGTGAGGTTGGGTTGCAGGAGACTTGGTGACCTTAAATAAACCGGGCACCTGCTTCAAAAGAAGAAGTTTGCCGGTACCAGGGGACTGATTCGAAAAAGTGATTTTTTTAAAATCGGATTGACTGTAGACCAGGCTGCACCAGAAGCAGCAAAGTAGAATTAATCTCATTGTTTGGATTACGATTTAGGAATAAAATGATTTAAGAGCGAATAAAACAAAGCAAGGTTTTCCGGGACAGGAGAAGGTCCGCCCCAGGTCAGTTTATGACTGTTATTTTTCAAAACATACTCTATAAAGTGGTAAATGTTGCCTGGCTCACCGGAGTGCATAGAGGGTAATCCTAAAAAAGTGTAATTGTTAAACAATTGGTGGGTATCGGATTTATTCAATTTTCCAATGTACAGAAATTCAGGTTGCGTCAGGGAGTTCTTTTTAAATAAACGTCCATTGTCCAACAAGGCGTAGGTCGTGACTGCACCGGTAAATCCGCCGCCTTGCCCAAAAAACAAAATGGACTTTTTATAATTTGCAGGGTACTTGGTTTTGCAAAGGCTCGTGGCCATCAATACCGGTAAAAACAAAAGCGACATGAAGAGGGGTGGAAATATATTTTTGATGATCATGTTGAATAGACACGGTGCCATTGACCGGGGGTGTTAAGGCAATATTAAAAATCCTTATCGAAGGTATTGATTTTATGAAGGAAAGGGGTTATTTTTGGTTTTCTTTATTCACTTTTAAAATTTAATGCTTATGAAATTTATCCTGATGACCTTTTTATTTTGTGTGGTGCTGGTCAATGGTTCTATGGTAGGCCAAAGCTGCCATTCTTTGGCTAGCGCACCCGGATGTTGCAGTAAAAAAGCATCGGCAGCAGCGCTGGTTGCATCGAATGATCCTTCGATTCAGGTTCGAAAAGATGTGGCAACCGGAGATATTTCCTATTTTAAAAAATCAGGATGTTCCTACAGCGGATCTTCTGCCTATGTAGCTGTTAGCTATGATGATAAAACTCAATCATTCGTCAATAGGGCCCCGATGGTATCCCAGGAAGCTAAGTTTATTAATGCTTCTGCCAATTCAACGGAAGGGAAAAAAATGGACTGCAGTCAAATGACCAAAGCAGAATGCCTGGAAAAAATGGCCAAAGGAGAATGTCAGCCTAAAGCTAAAACCTAAAGCCAGGATGAATTAAAAACAATTCACAGAATTGTATAATGTATAAGCCGTTACAAAAGACAAATTGTAACGGCTTTTTTTTGGGTCTGCCTGACCACAATCATCCGGCAGAATGCGCTTTAAAAATTAAATAATAAACTATCTTTGTCCTTCCCTCCGTTCTAGGCACATTAACACTTTAACAGATCATGTCATTTACCATTATAATTCTGTAGATGAAACCATAGGGAACACGCCAATCATTAAGCTTAAGACTATCTCAGAACAAGTCAAATCTAATGTTTACGCCAAATTCGAATCCTACAACCCGGGCCATTCGGCAAAAGACCGTATAGCATTGTATATCATCAACCGGGCAGAAGAATCCGGTAAATTACGTCCGGGGGGTACCATCATTGAATGTACCTCAGGTAATACAGGACGTGCTTTGGCTATGGTCGGTGGCCATCGTGGTTATCGGTGTATTTTTACGGTCCCCAATAAAATCAGTGAAGAGAAAAAAAGAATATTGGTTGCTTTAGGAGCAGAAGTCCATGTATGCCCCTCCAATGTCAAGCCGGAAGACCCGAGGTCGTATTATAGCCAGGCCCAGTTTTTCGCAGACAGCATCCCGAATTCGTATTATGTTAACCAGTATTACAATATGGATAATGTGGATGCACATTATTATCTCACGGGCCCTGAGATCTGGGAACAAACCAACGGCGAACTAACTCATTTTTTAGCCTGTTCAGGAAGTGGCGGTACACTCAGCGGCACTTCAAAATATTTTAAAGAAAGAAATCCTAAGATTAAAACGATAGGCATTGACGCCTACGGTTCGGTATTGAAAAAATATTTCGAAGAAGGGATTTTTGATCAAAGCATTATCAAACCTTATGCCTTGGAAGGGGTGGGCAAAAATATCATACCCAAAACATTCATTACGGAACACCTGGATCAGATGGTGCAGGTCAAGGACCAGCTGGCCATCAAACGGGCGATCAAACTTACGGCAGAAGAAGGTCTGATGATTGGACCCAGCGGGGGCGCTGCCATCCAGGGGGTTTTTGAAATCCGAAAAGACCTTAAACCCACAGACCAGATACTTATATTGGTGCCTGATCACGGAAGTTTGTACCTCAGCAAGCTCTATGATGATGACTGGATGAATGAAAATGTATACCACAAACCCAAAAAAAATAAATACGGCTTGCCCTCGTACGACAAAATGAAAAAATTGCTCAACGGGATCTACGAAAGTTATAAGTAGTAATAATTTGTTAAAAAACTTGCCAAATTGAATTTTATACTGGTAACTTAGCTTAAACTCAACACTACGCCACCACTAAAGACCATTGTCAAGGATAAACCAATACCTGCGCCATTAAAGAAGGCCATTCAGGACAAACAGGACTGATTAAAGAAGGTCCAATCCGGCCAAGCTAAACCGGTCAAATCAAAAATTAGGCAGGTTGGCTAATTGTTATCCTTTTTATACATTAGAAGGGAATAATACAAAGAACGAAATTGAATTTTTTTCCAGCAATAGGAAAGTAAATTTATGTGATTCTCATACTCAGCCCATCTTAAAAATCAACAGATTATAAAACTGCTCGAAATCATGGGAGAAATTGGGATCACTAATACGGGAAATAAATCCTAAATATCAATGCTCTGAAATCCGTAAAAAATATATTTATTGTATTGATGGGAATAAATGTTGCCAAACCCATATTTTCCACACCAACGGTGCAAAAACGGAAAAATGGTTAAAACCATTAAATCAAGATAATATTTAATAGCCCACGACTTAAGTCGTGGGCTATTAAATGACCTTGACAATCAACCGTTTAAACAGTTTAATAAAAATAAGTGACCGGGTTATAAGGGAAGCTAAAATTATCGGAACTCTCAATCTATTGGAAAAAAGATGAATAGCTTTAGTAAAACGAAGGATCTAAATTTCAATTTCAAAAAAAACAATGTAAAATTAAATACCTGATTTAGGTGTGAACCGTTCCACTATGATTTAATTTTTTTCAACTGACTATAATCACCTGATTTACTGATAATACTCAATGGACTAAGTTCATGGCGTTTTAATTTTGCACTTTCGATTCTCATGCGTAAAAAACTACAATATGTATCCCCTGAAGAAGCACTTCAGGTAGTTCAAAGCGGTCACCGGGTCTTTATCCACGGCAGCGCCTGTACCCCGACTTTTATGCTGGAAAACCTTGCCAAAGAAGCCCATCGGCTGGAGGATGTGGAATTGGTTTCCATCTCGGTATATGGGGATTTTCAACTGAATAAACCCGAATTGAGTAAAAGTTTTAAGATCAATTCATTATTTGTGTCTGCCAGTCTGAGGGGAAGCATCCGTGAAGGATATGGGGATTATGTTCCTGTATTCCTGAGTGATATTCCTGAATTGTTTAAACGTAATATTTTGCCTCTGGATGTCGCAATTATCCAGGTTTCAGAACCAGACGCCCATGGCTATTGTTCTTTGGGGGTTTCTGTGGATGTGGCCCGGTCTGCAGTAAACACAGCCACTTATGTGATTGCCCAGGTTAATCCCAGGGTACCCCGCACGCACGGCGATGGTCTGATCCCCATAGAACGGTTTCACAGCATGGTATACCACGAAGCCCCCTTATACGAAGTGCATTTCGGAGAAAATGTAACGGACACCGAACGCACTATTGGACAACACATTGCAGGACTAATAGAAGACCGAAGTACCCTGCAGACAGGTATTGGAGCCATACCGGATGCCGTATTGCAGTCCTTACACGGACACCAGGACCTGGGGGTCCACACCGAGATGTTTTCTGATGGATTGATTGACCTGTTTGACAAGGATATCATCAACAACAGGTATAAAACCATAAACCCGAATAAAACGGTTACCGGCTTTGCACTTGGTACCCAAAAACTTTATGACTATGTGGATGACAACCCCGCATTTGCTTTTATGGATATCGATTATGTCAATGATACTTCAGTGATCCGGCTCAATCCCAAGATGATAGCCATCAACAGTGCTATTGAAGTGGACATCACCGGCCAGGTATGCGCGGATTCTATCGGCACTTATCAGTTTTCAGGGGTTGGTGGCCAAATGGATTTTATGCGAGGTGCGGCTCTGAGTGAAGGTGGTAAACCGATCATTGCTTTACCTTCCAGGACCGACAAAGGTATCCCGCGAATTGTGTCTCTGTTAAAACCCGGTGCCGGAGTGGTCACCACCCGCGCTCATGTACACTATGTGGTTACCGAATATGGGGTTGCATATTTATTTGGAAAAAACCTGAGGCAAAGGGCAAAAGCACTGATTGCGATTGCACATCCTGATGACCGGGAGATGCTGGAGAGGGCTTGTGTGGAAAGGTTTAAAATATTCTGA
>JAWXBI010000115.1:0-15720 GCA_034439915.1 Saprospiraceae bacterium
GCTCCCGACAAAATTCGGGACAGGCTGTGTGAGGCGAGAGTCTCAAGCACGGTTCCGTGAGAACGCAGGGGTGAAATTCCCTTGCGTGACTCGATTGGCGGTAATTAACTTTTACGAGATATTCATCCTAACACAATTGTAGACAATAAAAAATTTATGAAATTCCTAATTGCAACCCTGACAGTTTTGTTCCCTCTATTATATGGCAATAATAACGACCTCAGAGCACAAAGAAACTTACCGGAGTTTGTTGAAAGTTTTGTTTCTCACCAAAACAACCAGAGGAGATACATTTTACACATACCTGAATCTTATGACGGGACACAGGAACCCCCACTGATAGTTTATTTACACGGAGCTAGAGGAACTTCGGAGACAGCTCAGTCATTTACAAATTTTAATAAGTTGTCAAATGACAGTGGGTTTCTTGTAGTATATCCGCAGGGATTTTTTTTAGACCCAAGTTCCAATAGATTTATTTGGGCAGTTGGTCGTGGCTTAGCTGCCGACAGCATAGGCATAGATGATGTGGGCTTTATAGACAAGTTAGTAACAACGCTTAAAGGACAATATAAGATTAATGCTAAAATGGCTTATCTATGCGGTTTTTCAAATGGTGGTTTTTTAACACAGCGCATCGCATTCGAGAAAAATCAGCAATTTGCTGCATTCGGTACACTTGGCGGGACAATGAACCAAAGCAAATACGGCAATGGAGACCCGGGAAGAGCAATCCCTATGATGTATGTATTTGGTTCAGCAGATCCGTTAGTTCCTTACAATGATGGTACAGCGGGTGCTGCTACGACTCGCCCAATTGTCGGTATCGAGAAAGCGGTATGTTTCTGGGTAGCAAACAACAATTGCAAGACAACCATCCCAAGTGTTAATCTACCTGACACAAGTACGCTTGACAACTCAACGGTAACTGTTTATGAGTATACGAATGGAAAATGCAATTCGAAAGTGAAATTTTACAAAGTTAATGGTGGTGGGCACACTTGGCCCGGAATTAAACTTTCCAATCAAAAAACTCATGGGGAGACAAATTTGGATAGGCCGGGGTTTTAAATAAGTTATCGTATTGTATCCTACTGATCTTTTAGGAGCTCTTTATTGATGATCAAATAAGTAAAATACCCCGAGCTGCAGCCCATTGTTTTTGGAAACCACCGCCTCAGACTTATTGATATTACTGAGCCCGAAATTGTATCTGAGGTCCACTCCAAATCCTGATGATGGGTGGACATATCCCACTCCGGGGCTTAAACTGACGTCCACTCCTTTCAAATTGTTTTTGATATCGGTTTTCGCTCCATTCAAGGTAGACCTTGCACGCGTAAGTAAACCGATCTGAGGGCCGAGTTGCAACCTGAATCCATTGTCAAACATGTATTGAAACAAAACGGGAATGTTTAAATAACCCAGTTTTACCTCTGCCCCGGATTGCACCTTCGCTCCCTGAGTAGAGTAAACGAGCTCTGGCTGTATGGCCAATTGCCGTGCGAGATGGATATGCCCCAACAACCCAATGTGGAAATTGGTCAACGGATTGTTATCCGCATTATCAGTGGTAATATTGTAGACGTTGAGCCCACCTTTAACACCGAGATTAAAGTTTTGAGCTTGAGCAAGGTTTATGACCAGCCCGGTTAACAGGATGGCGATGAGAAAATTTTTCATAATAAATAGATTAATTTGATTCTGGTATTAGTTTTTTAAAAATTGTTTTATAATCGGTATCCCAGTGTAATCCCAAAGCCGGTGTGTTGTGCCAGGGATTGGTCATTTGTTCTTTCTATGAACTTTGGGTTTATTTTGGCTAGTCCCAATTGGGTATTGAGTTGTAAAAAGATCCCATTTGCGAATTCATAACCAGCCAGCAAATTGAAGCCCGCATCCATCCTTCTCAAATAAACTTCGTTGGATGCATCTGAGGAAGCAACTTCATTTTGAAATACGATATCTTTTTTAATTTCAATCCCTTCGAAACTAAATTTTACATTACCGCCAATGCCATAAGCAACATAGGAACCGAGACCCAGTAAAAGATGGCCATTCCCCAACACCGGTCTGACTACAAATTTCATCGGGAGTTCCAGATAACCTATTTTTGCTGAAATTGTTGTTGTTGGATAGGAGGACATCAGGTAATTTTTACCGCCTTTCAAAGTATAAAGTAATCCGGTCTGGAAATATAATCCCGGGGCAATTTTCAAATCTGCCTTTATCCCGGCATGATATCCGGTAAATATATCGCTGTTCAGTTTTTCGCCAATGACATTCTTTCCGTTGATGGATTGAAAGTTAACACCACCCTGAAACCCAAAACTGCCTTTTTCGATTTTGTTCGCATTCTGGGCATTCACAGTTAAGGTGAATAGTGTACCTACTACTGCCAGGATAAAACAATTAATTTGTTTCATGATAATTGGTTTTAATAAAAAAATAGTATTAAGTCTCCCCGCAGGATAGGATGTTCAAAAGCAGTTGGCAGTAACGGGGATGTCTAATTTTGCTGTGCTTCTTTTGCAGCTTCAGCTTTCATTTTTTCATTGGCTGTAATCAGAAAATCCACTCTCCGGTTAAGGGCATCATCGGTTGAGTTAGGGTATTTCGGGGCGGTTTCTCCAAATCCTTTAGTGACCATTCTGGATTTATTGACCCCGGATTGAGCAAGGCTGGCATAAACAGCTGCTGACCTGCGTTCTGATAAAGCCTGGTTGTATTTTACCGTACCCTTGGCGTCCGTGTGACCTTGTATTTCAATATTGGTATCGGGGTATTTTTCCAGGACTTCTGCTACTGTTCCCAAGCTTTTCCGGGACTCATTTGACAAAGAAGATTGGTCAAAACCGAATAATACCTTATCATTAAATTCCACTACGATGCCCTCTCCGACACGGACCACTTTCGCATCGGGAATTTCATTTTTCATTTCTTCGGCTTGTTTATCCATTTTTCGTCCGATTACAGCACCGGTTACTCCGCCTACTGCAGCCCCTATAATGGCACCCAGGGCAGTGTTGCCAGCTACTTTACCAATAACGGCTCCGGCCGCTGCTCCGCCGGCAGTGCCGATTACAGCACCTTTTTGGGTTTTATTCATGGATTTACATCCGGCAACGAGTATGCCAATAAATAACAGGCTGATAAGCCAATGAGGGATATTTTTCATTTTCTTTTTTTTAGTGAATTAAATATTTAACCTAATCTATAAACTAGGTTTTTCCGTTTTTATAATATTTTAATGCCTGGGGCATAAATTGTTTCATTTTCGCAATTCGACTGGCATCGGAAGGATGGCTGCTTAAAAACTCAACCTGCTTGGAGCCACCAGCTGCAGCCATTCTTTCCCAAAATGGAATAGCTTCCTGAGGATTATATCCTGCCATGGCGGCAAAATATAAGCCATACTCATCGGCTTCGGTTTCTTCTTTGCGGGAAAATGGTAAAAGGGCACCCACCGTGCTGCCAACACCATAGGCAGTCATAAATAGATTCTGTGTTTCACTGGGTTTGTTGGCCAGGGCAAAACTCAATGCATTCCCACCCAGTTGCTGAAGAAGACCCTGGCTCATTCTTTCACTTCCATGCTGGGCAATAGCATGGGTTATTTCATGGCCCAGGACAATTGCCAGCCCGGTTTCATTCTTTGCAATAGGGAGGAGTCCGGTATACACCACGACCTTGCCTCCCGGCATACACCAGGCATTCACTTCAGCGTTTTCAACCAGTTTAAATTCCCAGGAATATCCGTCAAGGACGGAAGGTTGCCCTTTTTTATCATAAAAGGATTTTATCGCAGCTGCTATTCGCGATCCTACCC
Source organism: Saprospiraceae bacterium (assembly GCA_034439915.1). Classification (GTDB taxonomy): domain Bacteria; phylum Bacteroidota; class Bacteroidia; order Chitinophagales; family Saprospiraceae; genus JADJLQ01. Next base: position 3,830 of record JAWXBI010000115.1, read on the forward strand.
GTTGCACCATCTCTGCATCCTTGTTATTCAGGACTTTATTTTGACTTAAAAAAGCCTGATATTCCGGTATCGCCATAGCTTGTAATTCGGATTCTGAAACCAGGCTTAGTTGTTTACGCCCTGTTACCAGGTTTTCAGTACAACCCACTGTCAGCAGGAATATAATAAGGATAGAAAATGTGAATTTCATGGTAGATATCAGGATTTAAATATCAATCGATAAAATTGATTCAACACAGGGGACATTTATAATTTCCTCAAAGATCGCAGGATGCCACGCTCACTGCATTACAGAATTAAATAAAAGTGTTACATTATTCACATACTTGGTTTTTAGTTGTCAGTCATCAGTTGTCAGTCATCAGGTTGTCAATGTGAGCTCTCATGGATTTAGTTGACAGTTTGACAGTAGTCATTAGGGTATAGATCAGGACGGAGCAAGGAGTGGATAAGACCTTTTTCTTTTTAGATGAGGTGTGAATAGTATAAATCTTTTTTGAAATTCTGTAAAGTTTTTGGTGCGTCCGATGCTCATCTTTGTGTAAGCCTTGAGAAAATACCAAAAAGTTGGCGTTTTAATGAGTGCAAAGAGTGTAGTTGTTTTTAATCATACATATAGGGAAGGCTGCCCGGTTTAAAATCAGGTAGCCTTTTGTTTTACTGGGAATTGGTATGTTGAATTTTTGGAATGAAGGTTAAGAAATGGCGTATATTTCATCAAAGAAATAAAATAAATCATGGGATTCTGCTGTTAAAGGGCTATCCCTTTCTGTGGGGTCAATTTGATTTTTAAAGGTCTTAAAATTTATAAACTATGAATAATATTTTCAGAGGATTAATAGCTGGCTATGGAGCTAAAAAGCTGGGCGGTGGATGTATAGGGACTGTCTTGGTATTTATTGTGATCTGGGTCTTGTTGGGTAATTGTTAGGACCGGTTTTATTAAACTGATTTTTTCAACCTTCTCAGTCTCCTGGGCGGGTATCCCTGATTTGATTTACAGAGGATGGCACGGGTCTGGACCGTGTTTAAGGTTTGATTTATATGACATTTTCGGCAGGTGGATGTAAATATAAGTCCGGAATTTATTCAAATCTTTGCACAAGTGGAGTTAATGGGATGGTATAAACCAATTTATACCAACTAAAATTATTCAAACATTTACCATTAAAATTTCATTTAAATATCAGGCACTTGTTGTTTTCATGCTGGGGCTTTTAGGTGTATGCTTTTGGTCTGGTTGTAAACCTTCCAATCCAAAATGGAAGAGACGGAACCTGTTCTGGAATCAGCAAAAAAGGATTTGAAAGTTGCTGCGAATGAAGTTAAGGTTGCTGCGAACGAAGTAAAAGAAGCCATTCAGCAAGTCAGCGACCGCGAGTGGAAATTAATGATCGAAGAAATGCAGCAAAAGATCCGCGAAGATGAAAAAGCCATGGAGAAATTGAAAGAAAAAATGAAAGTCACCGGGCAAAACCTGGACAGTTATTATCTCAAGTAAATTGAGCAATTGGCATTAAAATTCAACCAATGGCAGGATAAAATGAAAAATTCGGATAAACGAAAATCCTACTGGACAGCCTTTAAAGCAGAATTTGACCAGGATATGCTTAAAATGAAAGAAGCATTGAAAAAAGTAGCGGAATAACTCGCTCAGGAACCCGCTGAGCGATCCCATATAGCGTAAACATTACACCCTTCGGCATTTTTGATAGGCATCACATCAGTGAAAAACGGGGGGAATTGGTATAGTACACGGTCGGGCACCGGCAATACCATAACAGCAAGCAATGGATTAATCAACGTGGGTGACCTGTATAATTATGGGATCCTCAGGAACACCTGTTCGCGCTTTGGGCTCCCAGGGATCTGGCGATGTGGCTGCAGGTGATTTTGCCTGGGGTATTTTGTTCCAGAATAATTGGGGTATTGCAACCCGCAGAAGTTCTCTTATGATTGTTTATATGGGTAAACAATGGAGTAATTCCGGCGCTGTCGCTCAGCAGGCGTTGATGTGTTATTATAAAAGTAGTATGAATATGATTTCAAACCTTGAGCCCAATGTAAATACCACCTGGACTGCAGCTTCTGCTTTTGATTTTTCAAGTCCTGTTTCTGGCGGAGGATCGGTGGTGAGTTTAAATGGAAATGCGGCCGCCAATAGAACGGCCATATCGGCCACACTTAGTTTTAGGCCCCATTGGTAAATGGTGAATATGTCATGTTTAAATGGGATGATCCGGACCACTCCGCTACAGATCACGGGCTCTCCATAGATAGTTTTAGCCTTGCCTGGGCCTTACCTTCCGTTTTACCCATTAGTTTAAGTGTGTTTGACGGATACCCGGCGAATGGCTTTAATCATATGTCCTGGACGACGAAAACGGAAATTAATAATAGCGCTTTTGTGATTGAATCAGCGCGATTGGGACGGAATTTTGACTCTATTGGTGTGGTTAAAGCAAGTGGGAATTAAGAGGCCGAAAGCCATTATTCAATTTTGGATCAATACCCCAGTCCTGGATTAAATTATGATAGATTAAAACAAATCGACCTGGATGGTGCTTTCACTTATAGTAAAATCATCTCGGTTCAGAACCGTACTAAAGCGGTATCCATTGTTTACCCCAATCCTGCTTCGGACTTTGTATTCATCGGCAACAAAACATGGAGCCCTGAACGAGTAGTATTGACCGACCGGATGGGCAGAACGATACAATCCTGGGTACTTCATGCTGGTGAAACTTCAACTCAACTTCACCTCCTCAAAATTCTTCAATTGAGTTCTCCTCACTGGCAGGAGACAGTGATTTTGTTAAAGCATTGAAAGGATGTATTTAAACTGATTTTTTTTAATATTGGTTTCAGGAGGCCTTGAAATGGAAGGCATGGCAATGTGTGAAATATGTAATTCCTTTAAAAAACTATGTAACTGAAGTCGGTATAAACTCTCGCAATTTTGAACCGGTGATATAAGCACCATTTAATAACAACGAATGAATAATACAGAAATTAAAGGAAACTGGAACGAACAGAAAGGTAAACTCAAACAGAAATTTGCCGTTTTGACGGACAATGATCTGATGTTTGAAGAGGGTCAACGTGATGAAATGCTCGGAAATCTTCAGATAAAATTGGGAAAGACAAAAGAAGAATTGTTGAAAATACTGGAATAGCATTTATTAACCCTTTTTATCGTGTACACCGTTTGGCGGTTAAATCCTTAAAACGGTGTTTTTCTCTTTTTAAAAACAAAATCATTATTAGAATAAACATAAAACATAAAATGAAAAATTTAAAATTTATAATTTTTACCCTGGCACTAAGTAGCCTGGGAATCTTGGGCCTGGGTTGTCAATCTCCTGCTGAAAAAGTAGATAACGCTAAAGCCAATGTTGCTGAAGCCGAAGAAGACCTCAAAGAGGTGGTCAAAGATGCCAATGCCCAAATGGTAAAAACAGCCAATGAAGAGGAATGGAGGTTGTTTAAAAATGAAACCGAATTAAAGATAAAGGACACGGAAAACCAAATCGCCCAATTGAAAGCGAAAATGAAATCCAGCGGTAGAACCATGGACGCAGTTTACTCCAAGCAGATTGAAAACCTGGAGGTAAAAATCGTCAATATGAAAGAAAGGGTCAGCTCATACGAAAAAACCCAAAGTGATTGGGAATCTTTTAAACGTGAATTTAATCATGACATGGACGAATTGGGCAAAGCATTAAATGACCTGACCGTGAACAATAAAAGGTAGGGTTATCCGGCAAAGTTAAGCCAAGGGGCATCCTTGTTACCCTATGCCTGTTGTTCTAATACAGCTATAACTGCATTTGTATGAATACCAGTGATATAAAAGCAAAAGATATTGAAAAATCAAAAGTCCATATTACCGTTGAGATCATTGAATACATTCCAAATTCTGTGGTAATCAAAACTGTTTTTAAAAAATCAACAGGCAACATCAGTGTGATGTCGTTTGACAGCGGGGAGGGTCTGACTGAAAAAACTACTCCCTTTGATTCGTTCGCCCAGATTATAGATGGTAGAGCGGAGATAGTCATATCGGATCAGTCTTTTTTCCTGGAAACCGGACAATCGATAGTCATTCCGGCACATGCGACCAACTTCATCCGGCCGAACGGACGGTTTAAAATGATCCTCACCGTAATTAAAAGCGGGTATGAATAATGGGCCAGTTATATCATCATACGGGTAGCAATGGGCAGCAGGAATATACCCTAGACCCTCAAAAACTGAATTGGGAACAATGGTATCCCAAATATTCTCCCTTAATCTATGGTATAATTTTGAAATTAACCGGAAATAAAACCCGGGCCGGGAAAATATTAAAAGAAGTAATTATGGAGTTAACTCGCAGGCATGAAGTCCGGGAGGGAGACCATTTGGTGCTGTGCAAGCTGGTTTTCCAGCAAACGTATAATTATACCTTGAAACATTTACATCACAGAGGGATGAAACCGGTCTCTACAAAACCTTTTGGAGAAAATTTTCCCTTGCTCCATTTATTGTATTTTGATTTTAAGACTATAGACGAGCTGGCAGGCAGACAAAACAAGACTAAACAAGAGGTTCTCCAGGGTTTAAGACATGAATTCAAATTATTGCGAAACCAAAATCCGGGCCAAATGATATCGTCAAATCCGTAACTATTTAGGGTGCTGACCAGTTGTGAGCCTTAAATAAAGATGGTCAATGGCAGGTAACATATTCCATAACGATTGCCTGTATAATGATAAAATCGATGAATGCAATTAAAAAGAATGGTATCCTCTTCTCCAAAATCAATTTAGGTGTTGAAAATGAAGCGGTGCTGAATTACGCTGTGGTGCAGACAGGGGAGGTAATCCATTTATTGACCGTAGATCAGTCATTAACCGGCATCAACCCTTCCTGAATATATGAAATCGCCTATGGAGAATATATTGATGGAGGAAATCCTCCTCATTACCGAACAAATCAGGGCTTATTTTCCTTCCTGTTATGCCGTATTGGAGGAAACCCCTTTATTCCCGGACGCTAAAGGAAAAGATAGCCTGGATCATGATCTGCATCAATATTTAAATTCAATTGAAGCACAATGGTATCACCTGATCACCCGGCCCGGGTCTTAGAAGCCGTTATTATCTGACTACAGTTGAATCAAAGACTTTCAAGATTAGCCTGGCGCTTAAATTTTAGCTTTTTAAAATAGGAAGGAGATAATCCAGTCACTTTTTTGAACTGATTGGATAAATGGGCTACACTGCTGTAATGCAGGTTGTATGAAATTTCAGTTAGATTGAGTTCGTTATATAACAGCAATTCTTTAACCCGTTCAATTTTGTGTATAATGATAAATTGCTGGATGGTAATGCCTTTAACTTCAGAAAAAATATTGGATAAATACGTATAGTCGTAGTTTAATTTTTTGCTGATGTAATCCGAATAATTCTCCTTGGGCAGTTCATCCGAGTAGTGAATCATTTCAATAATTACATTTTTTACCTTGTCGATGAGGATGGCTTTTTTATCATCCAATAGTTCGAGGCCAGAATGGAGTAACTTTGATTTGAGCTGATCCCGTTGGTCAGGAGTTATATCATCCTGGGTTTCTACGATGCCAAGATCAACTAGCGTATACGGAATGTCGAGACGTTTTAATTCATCTTTTACGATCATTTTGCATCGTAAGCTCACCATGAATTTGATATATAAAGTCATTGCATGGTAGGGTTTAGTGCTGTACTCTGCCGATGCAGCATCATGGAAATACGGAGGTGCGGAGTAATAAAATTGGTTTTAATAGTTCAAATTCTGAATTCACTGAAAGTTACGCATTTTTTTGGTAAAACCAGTTAAATTTTAACTATTGTAAACGGGGCGAACGAATGATCAATCAGGGGCGTCAAAGTCGGATCCATTCAATCCAAAGTCCTGTGTTGGACTATAGCATAGCGGAGAGGTTTGATTTGCTATGCTTGAAGCCGAAAGGATAGACCATCTCCGGGATTCTAAAATGGACCCAAACTCTTTGCAGGGCTGGCTATATTTTTCAAAAGATGGAATTTATGTAATATTTAGTGCTAAAAGTGTAAAGGTTGTTAACCGGATTGAAGATCATCTTTGCATAGTATAATTAATTAAAAATTTAGTATCATGAACAAAACTGAAATCAAAGGAAATTGGAACGAACAAAAGGGCAGGCTTAAACAAAAGTTTGCCGTATTGACGGATAACGATTTGATGTACGAAGAAGGACAGCGGGATGAAATGCTGGGCAAATTGCAGATCACGCTGGGCAAAACGAAAGAAGAATTGGCAAAGATCCTGGATTCGAACGATTAAGAAACCAGGTTCCTTTTGGCCTCAACCCATCTATGCTTTAGAGTTTATTTAAAACACTAATAGTACACATAATAAAAAATTCCAAATATCTCTTTCTCCTGTTGGGTATAGGTTCTTTGTGCCTCGTCCAAATGGGTTGCAAATCCCCAGAAGCAAAAATTGAAGCTGAAGAAGAAAAGTAGCAGATGCCAAAGGAAGACGTGACTCCGGCAAAACAGGATGCCACTGAAGAAGTGATGAAAGCCGCCAGTGAAGAAGAATGGCATGTATTTCAAAACGAGACAGCACTTAAAATAAAGGATACTGAATCCAGGATCGTTGAGCTGAAGAAAAAATGAAATCAGCCGGTGAAGAAATAGAGAATGAGATTTCAAAACAAATTGACAACCTGGAATTCAAAGTAAAAGAATTGAAAGAACGGGTAAAAAACTATGAAAAAACCCGAACGGATTATGCCGCATTTAAAAGAGAATTTAATCGCGACATTGCTAAACTGGAGGAGGATTAACAGGATTTCGCAATTGTGATGAGGTCTACTAATTAAGCGGCCTGATGTATTCCTTGCTTTTAAAAATCCAGTCTAGTCCGGAGAGAAAATCCCGCTAAACACCTTTCATGAAATGCATTTTTAACTTTTGCAGGACTGGTATGACAGGAAAACCAAAGTTATGTAAGAAAATGATATTTAAGTGTAATTGAGAATTGAATTAAAAATTAACCTTTGTATCCAGCCAGGCAGTCCCGGAGAATACAATCTGATTGTCATAAAAATTCCTCAGGACGCCCGGCAGCGTAAAATGTTTAAATTAATCTCCCCATGAATAACAATCCAACGCTCAAACAAAATTTTTTAAAGCCCGTAGATCTCGAAAAAGCAAAAACCCAGATTACCGTTGAAATTATTGAATATGAATCTGATCTGGAGTTACACGAAACGGTAATTAAAAAGACTTCAGGGCAGGTGAGCACCATGCGGGTAGACCCTGCCGAAGTGCTGGCTGAAAAAACATTCCCTTATAAAGCATACGTCCAGGTCATTGATGGGGTTACCGAAATGGTCATTGCCGGAGAAATATTTTATCTCGGTACCGGCCAGTCTATCGTGATTCCATCTCATGTTCCAAATTATATCCGGCCCTATGGGGGATTTAAGATGATCCTTTCAATGATAAAAGATGAATAATTTCAGAATGCGCCGCCAGCCCGATTTGCCAGGGGATCTGTTTTTGTCCATTTTACCCGGCCACCATAATTCAATTGTCTGGGAACAGGTTTACCAGAAATATGCGCCGCTGATTTATGGGATAATCCTCAACATGACCGGGGATAAACGTATCGCCTCTGAAATTTTTAAAGATGCGTTTGTTGGCCTTAAGCGTAAAAAAATACTTTCGCGCAACCATATAACCCTTTGTCAGACGTTGCTCCGGCATGCCCACAAATTAACCTTAAAGTACCTCCAACTGAGAGGCAGGGTCCAGGCCAATTCCAGTCCATTCCACAGTAAATTCCGTTTGCTGAACCTGTTGTATTGTGAATTGATTTCTGCCAAAGAAGTGGCACAAAAACTGAATATGACAGAACAAGAGATTTTGCTCAACCTGAGAATGGAATTTAACCAGTTGCGGAGACTGGCATGGGAAGAACAATCGCAGGGAACACTTGAAATGAACGTGCTGAATTAAATTTCACTAAATTTATTTCTTCCACTCATCTTTAATCTATGAATTGGTATTTGATCCTCGGTATTGTGTTCGCTTCAATCGTTCTAATTATATATCTGGTAATGATAAATCTCCGGGATAAGAAAGAATTTGAACAACAGCTTAATTCAGACTACAAAAAGACAAAAGACGAAGAAGATGAGATGGAAGTCGATTGATTGGATCGATTTCATTTGACTGCCAATTTGATAGGCAGATCCCTGGTAGCCATGCACAGAGAAGATGGTGGATCCTGCTGGGTATGACTTATCCGGAACAGCACCAGCAGCTCCATGGGCTCTGGTCATCATTCCTGTTTGTCTTCTGTCTTATCCGTCCGTTCCACGGTGATGGTACAATCGCCGATTAATGCAGCGACGGCCCCTATACCTGCCAATACGGGCGCTAGCAAGGTCCCTACAACACCGAAAGTGAGCGGAAAGCTCATGATTTCTTCCCCGTCTTTGTTGTGTATACTTATTTTCCGGATATTGCCTTCTTCAATTAATTCTTTGACTTTTTTGAGAAGGTTTTCACCGTGGGTTTCAAAAGTTTCTCTTTGTCCAGTTTCCATTTGTTATTTTTTTATTGGTATTAGAATTGAAATTCAAATTTACCGGCTATTTCCTGATGTCCCCTGATTATAGTCAGGAAAGGGGTTGATCGTTATTTTTTTAGTTTGCACCTCAAATAGACAGCAGGCGTATCAAACCAACGAAGGAGCGAGGAAGGGAGCTATTTGGTTTTTTCAGGTGAGCAGTCTATAAACGGGGTCACCAAAAAGTGAATCAAATATTGGTTCGAGGTCCCGATCGGTCGGGAAGAGACACTCGAACGGCGGTTTGACTTCGACCAGTAGAATCAAACAGCAGTTATGTTCGGGAGAAGTTTGACTTCGACCAGCAGAATCACCCCCATCGTTTTTCCAAAAAAAAGATTACACGCTCAATCATCCACTTCCTCATCCTTCTCTCCCAGATCCCCCAATAAATCAGTAAACTCAAATCTAGTCTGATGCAATTCTTTATTCAACAAATTAAAAGCAGCCAGACCATGCAATACCAGTTCTTTAAATACCGGCCGGTCGGTATCCACTATGGGCATGGCTTTGATCAATCGCTCCAGGCCGGAAACCTGATTGAGGCTTTCTTCATAAACCTGCTGGGTAGCGTCGACAGCCATTTTTAATTCATGTTCACCGGCAAACCAAGCTTTAATCACCCCATAAGGGTCGCGTTCATTCTTTTTGAGTTTTTCCGGGTGAGGAAAATGTTTTAGAAATTCAGTTTTAAGCGCTTTGTTCAGCAATTCAAAAGCTACTTTATACGGGCCGAGTTGTTCGCCTTCATAGACCAATTCCACTTTGCCGGTGATGGCAGGCATGACCCCTACAAAATCGGACAACCGCGCCACACCTGAACTTTCGTTGTTTTTGAGCATACGCCGTTCTACTGCACTGATCAGGTTTTCATAAGCACTTATGCCCAACCGGGCGGACACCCCGCTGTTGATGTCCACCAGTTCGCTGCTGCGTGCTTCAAAGGAAATCTGTTCCAGCAGGACTTTGAGAATAGGTGGAATAAAAATATTTTTTTCTTCCGGCCTGACCCGGGCTTCCTGTGCCGTAATGGTCATGGCGGTTTCCAGGTCATTAGGGTAGTGGGTCAGGATCTGGCTATCGATGCGGTCTTTGAGCGGCGTGATAATACTGCCGCGGTTGGTATAATCCTCCGGGTTGGCGGTGAACAAAAACAAAAGATCCAGGGGTAGGCGCACTTTAAATCCCCGGATCTGGATATCACCTTCCTGTAAAATATTAAACAGTGAAACCTGAATTCTGGGTTGCAGGTCAGGCAATTCATTGATCACAAAAATCGAGCGATTGGCCCGCGGAATCAACCCGTAGTGGATCACCCGTTCATCGGCATAAGGTAGTTTGAGTGTTGCTGCTTTTATAGGATCCACATCGCCGATAATGTCCGCAATGCTCACATCAGGGGTCGCGAGTTTTTCCACATAGCGCCTGTCCCGGTGGATCCAGTCGATGGTGGTCTGGTCGCCCAGGGATTTGAGTTGTTCTTTGGCAAAAGGAGATAAGGGGTGAAAAGGATCGTCATTGATTTCACTACCCGCGACTATGGGTATATATTCATCCAATAAGCGGACCAATAACCTCGCCAACCGGGTTTTGGCCTGACCCCTCAGACCAAGCAACAAGATATGATGCCGGGAAAGGATCGCCCTCTCCAGGTCAGGAATAACCGTATCATCGAATCCGTGAATGCCTTCAAATATATTTTGTTTGTTTTTGAGTGCGAGGACCAGATTGTCCCGCATTTCGTCTTTAATGGACTTGTTCTGGTATCCCGATTTTTTTAATTCGCCAAAAGTCAATATGTCTTTGTGATTGATCATCGTCTTTTTTTCTTGCTTTTTTTATAATCCATGAATATAAATTCACCGAGGGTGTCCAGGGTGCTGTAAAATGCTTTGCCATTGTTGGCCCGGGTAAAAGTATCTACAAAACTGGCCAGGTAAGGATCGCGTGCTACCATAAAGGTGGTGATGGGAATTTGGAGTTTGCGGCAGGTCAGGGCAAGGGCAAGGGTCCTGTTGATAATTTTACGGTCCATACCGTAGGCGTTTTTATAATATTTTTTACCCACTTTGATACAGGTTGGTTTGCCGTCGGTAATCATCATGATTTGTTTGTTCGGATTCTTGCGTCTCCGCAGAATCGCCATGGCCAGCTCAAGTCCGGCAACCGTATTGGTGTGGTATGGCCCGACCTGCAGATAGGGCAGGTCTTTCATAGTGATTTCTTTGGCATCGTCACCAAACGTTATGATGTCCAGCGTGTCTTTGGGATAGCGGGTGGTGATCAGCTCGGATAAAGCCATAGCTACTTTTTTGGCCGGGGTGATGCGGTCCTCGCCATACAGGATCATCGAATGGGAGATATCAATCATCAACACCGTGCTGGTCTGGCTCTGGAAATAAGTCTCATACACTTCGAGGTCATCTTCTTTCAGGATCAGATCTTCAATGCCATGTTGGATCTGGGCGTTTTTTAATGATTCCGTCAATGCAATCTGGTCCAGGCGGTCACCAAATTCGTAGGGCCGGATTTCAGATGTCACTTCATCACCCATTCCTGTCCGGGGGGTGGAATGCTGGCCTTTTTTACTTTTTTTAAGTTGGTCAAATATATCGTCGAGGGCCTGGCGGCGAAGGGCGATTTCAAGTTTTGCGCTCGGGTTGGGATTGATAAATCCTTCCCGGTTTTCATTGATATATCCTTTGTCGATCAGGTCGCGGATAAAATCGGCAATACCGTATTCTTCACTGGTGAGTTTGTATCGTTTGTCCAGTTCGGTAAGCCAGCTTAATGCCTCAGCAACATTTCCTGAGGTATGCAGGAGGAGTTCTTTGAATAATTTGAATAATTTATCAAATGGGGTATCCCCTTCCAGGTTAGGATCCTTCTTTCCAAAAAACCAATTGAGCATAAATCGATTAAATAACAAAGATAAGGGAGAAAGGTTTTTGGAGAGGAAGATTGATCCGATCCGACTGTTCGGATCATCGGATTGTTGAATTGTTGAATTGCTGAATTGTTGAATTGTCCAGCCTCAGCCCGCCTTCCGTAGCCGGAATTCGGGCAGGCCTTAACCTTAAGTTGAATTGTTGAATTGCTGAATTGTTGAATTGTCCAGCCTCAGCCCGCCTTCCGTAGCCGGAATTCGGGCAGGCATTTACCCGCCTTCCGTAGCCGGAATTCGGGCAGGCCTTAACGTCAATCTTAACCTCAGTCTTAACCTCAACCTCAACCTCAGCCTCAAC
>JAWXBI010000116.1:0-14400 GCA_034439915.1 Saprospiraceae bacterium
GCTGGAATTGGAAGATTATCTGCTTTCTTTGCAGCTATTAATTTCCGGGATGCACCGTCAACGCATCTTTTAGTTCACTGGCAAGGTCGTCGCTGTATATTCCATAAGCATTGACCAGTATACCTTTTATCCGGTTATTGGGTGAGGAGATGGCATAGATGATAGATTGATCCGAAGGATCCGTATTGTCTTCAAACCGGTAATGTTTGTCAATTTGAAAATCTCCTGCATACAAACGATACCGGCCGTCCATACACTCCAGGCAATTTTTTTTAATATTAAAATCTTCGGTATATCCTTCCTTCCTATAAGCTTCTATTGCCTCCAATAAGGTGTTAAACGATTCCATACCAACTGAATAAGATTAAAAATCAAAGATACGGCAATTGAGCTGTGGATTCCACTTAATCCTGTTTTAAAGAAATAAATCTATCCATTAATTATAACCAATCGACACCCAGACCGGGCTTGTCTAAAGGAATCATCTTACCTGCTTTAAGTTTGAATCCTCCGGATACCAGATCCTTGGCCAGATCAAAACTTCCGTCCAAATCAAGATATCGGGTTTGTTTACACGCATAAGCAAGGTGCATGGCTGCCGCAATACTCAACCGGCTTTCATCATTACATCCCCACATCAGGTCAATACCATTGTCTTCTGCGACTTTGGCTATTTTATTGGCCTGATATAGTCCACCGCACTTCATAAGTTTGATATTGAATATCCCGCAGCGGCCGGATTTGGCTAATTCAACGGCATTGATTTCATCGTGAAGAGATTCATCCGCAGCAACTACTTTTTTTAATTCCGGTGAAAGGCTATCCATTTGTTCAAACCGGTCTGCCCGGATGGGTTGTTCGTACAATTCTATGGCCAGGTTTTCACATCCAGCAACCAGTTTTTTGAAATCATCCGGTTGGTATCCCTGGTTGATGTCCGTACGAATTACCGGACCAAAGCCAACGGCTTCCCTCAACAGCCTGAGTCTTTGAATATCCTGGTCGGGATTCAACCCAATTTTTATTTTCAAATGAGTAAATCCCTGCCCAATAAATTCTTTGGCTTCCCGGATGGTCTGGGCGGAATCCATTATACCTATAGTGACTGAAGTCGGCAGGGGTTCTATCTTTTTTCCAAAAGCTTCCACCAAAGGTTTTCCAAGGTTTTTAGACCAGGCATCCCAGATGGCTATATCCAGGGCAGCCATTAAAGTGGGTACTTTTTTCAGGTATGGATACAACGAATTAATTAAAGCCCCGGGATCTTCGATGGATTGACCTATTAATAGATTCAAATCCAAATTATTCTGCGCTTCCAGGGTATCGCGTGTGGACACCCCTACCACCTCATTCTCAGGATTACAGTTTCCATATCCTGTGATTCCATTGTCCAGGTTGAGGAGACAAAACAGATTTTCCACGTGGTCCACCGTTTTCCAGGCAATAGTATAGGGTTTGGAAAGCTGAAGATTTTCCAATTGAAATTGAATGGAGGTTATTTTCATTGGAATAAAGATAGGGTATCAGCGATCAGGTATCAGCAAATCAGCCAAATTTCCTGCTGACTGGCTGACCGCTGACCGGCTGACTTTCGACTCCCTGATTTATCTTTGTCAAAAAATTACCATGTCTTATATCCGTGACCATGAAATCGACTACAAAATCTTCGGAGAAGAAATGCAATATGTGGAAATCGAATTGGATCCCCAGGAAACGGCCATTGCTGAAGCCGGCGCGTTTATGATGATGGATGATACGATCCAGATGGAAACCATATTTGGCGATGGTCGCAATCAGGAGAAGGGGTTTCTCGGCAAGCTGATGTCGGCGGGTAAACGGGTGCTGACCGGAGAAAGTTTGTTTATGACGGCTTTTACCAATCTGGGATATGGCAAGAAAAAAGTATCCTTTGCCTCACCCTATCCCGGGAAAATCATCGCACTCAATCTGTATGAACTGGGTGGTAAAATGATCTGTCAGAAAGACGCCTTTTTATGTGCAGCCAAGGGTGTGGAAGTGGGTATTGAATTTCAAAGAAAATTGGGAACCGGTCTGTTTGGAGGTGAAGGGTTTATCATGCAAAAACTGGAAGGCGACGGCATGGCCTTTGTGCATGCGGGCGGTCATGTGCTTAAGCGTGAATTGCAATATGGTGAAACCATCAAAATAGATACCGGATGCATCGTCGCCTTTACACCAACCGTACATTACGACATTCAATTTATCGGCGGCATTAAAAACAGCTTGTTCGGCGGTGAAGGTTTGTTTTTTGCAACCCTTCAGGGCCCAGGGTCTGTATGGATTCAGACTTTGCCCATCAGTCGACTGGCATCCCGGGTATTGGCCTACGGCAGTTATAAACGGAAAGATGAAGGAAGTATCCTTGGGGGACTGGGTAATATCCTGGACGGAGACGGCATATAATTATGCCCCGGCCCTGCACCAGCTTATAAATCTTTTTTATTAAAGATCCTCTTGGCAATAAACAACGGGACAACGATCCATAGCATGCTTAAAAGGCTTATAAAAAGTATGCCGGTTTCTTTACCGAGAAAATTTTTATACAGCGCACCGGTGTACCCCATTAATGCCCCAATATCCATTTTTAACATGACCATGATTCTGGCTAAATCAATAGGATTGAGCCCTGAAAATACAAAGGTCAGTTTTTCCAACGGGTAATCACTCAGTGAAAACAGCACCAACAACAACAATCCATCATAAATGATAGCAAAGTAAAACCAAAGCAAAAGGGAAACACCGATACCTTTTGCTTTATCCCTGAAATTTACAGCCACTAAAAAAGCAAGGGCGCAGAAAGTCAGCGATAACCCGGCTCCGCAAATAAGCAAATACAGCCCGGTGCTTTCTCCTGAATATATTAATACCGGCAACCCTACCCCTGCCAAATAGGCTATCAACAGGGAAATACTCGTCCCAAAATATTCACTCCATAAGATTTTTGACCTGCTTTGCGGTTGGCACAACAATAATTCAATAAATTCATAAGAATTGTAATAATGGATGGTCGTAAAAATCAGGCTGATGAGCGGTACTACGATCAATACCACACTTAATAACCCCATCAGTGCTTTATCGTTATTTGCCTCCAACTGAAACAAACCCATGGCAATGAGAAACAACAATACCATATAGCTGATGATAATTTTGTTTCTCAGTATGTCGTAAAGTATATACCTGGTTAGTTTAAACATTTAGATTATTCCTCTACTTCCTTCCCTGTAAATAATGGATTTCGACTTTTCATGACGGAGGCAATCGCTTTATTTAATCGCAGTTCGCCCGTTTCCTGCTGCAGTTCAGAAAGTTCTTTGAAAAAGATCAATTTTCCTTCCTGCAGGTAGATCACATGAGTGATTAGGTCTTCCAAATCGCTTAATATATGCGAAGTGATCAGGATGAGTTTGTTTCTCGCTTTTTCCTTATTAATTTTTGCTTTCAGCAATTCGGCAGCCAGTGGATCCAAACCCGCAGTGGGCTCGTCCAGGATTAATATATCCGGATTGAAAAGAAAAGCCAGGGCAGCACTCACCTTCTGCCGGGTACCTCCACTCAGACTATGCATGCGCTGTTCCATCAGGGTATTCAACCGGTATGCTTCATACAGCTCATAATCCAGGGATTCCGGTGCAGCCTGCCTCAATGTAATGAGCAGGCTGAACAATTGGCCCACTTTCATATGATCCGGGTAACGACCAATCTGTGGCATATATCCGATCTGGCTCCTGTATTCCGGATGCACCTTATTGTTTTTTCCGTGGATCAGGATCTCTCCCCGGTCAGGACGAACCAAGTCTAAGATGCATTTTATTAAAGTAGTTTTACCTGAACCATTTGGGCCGATGAGTGAAATGGACTGTCCTGCAATAAAATCCGCATTGATGTTATCCAGGGCCTGAATTTTCCTGTATTTCTTGTCAATATGTTCCAGTCTAATCATTCCCGACTGCTTTCATGAGAGGGTACAGGTCCACAAAATGTTCAGGGGTCAGTCCGGGAATAGCCTTTTCCATCCGCTCCAACATCTGCATCATAAAACTTTTGATCAAAATTAATATGGCCGGATTCTGTTCTATCATCACGCTAAACAAACTCAACGGATGATAAGGTATGTCACCGACCCCATTCCGGTCCAGATCATAACCTTCATATTCATCCCAATAGTTGTTTTCAAACCGGTTGAGGGTCACCTGTCCATTGGTCGCTACATCAAAAGAATTGTTTATGAAATTATTATAAGTAAACAGGTTATCCATGCAACTGGCCTGGATGACCAGGCCCCAGCCATTGTCTTTAAATGAATTGTTCCTGACCTGTATCCGGTTGGAGCCTTCCATATGAATGCCTTTGGTATTGGTTTCAAACCGGTTATTCGTAATTTCGCTATCGACAATATCCTTTAACAACAAACCATAGGAGGATGCCCCCCAATTGTCCCGAAAAACATTTTCTGACATTTTAACCCTCCGGCTGTACATCACTGCTACTCCGGCCCCATTATTGGCAAATGTATTTTGTGAATATTCATCGTCATTGGAAAACATAAAATGAAGGCCATACCGGAGTTGCCGGCTGCTGACATTGAGGCGGATGATTGAATGAGTCACAAATTCCAGGTAGATCCCATCGCGATGCTGGCTGACCGTATTGTTTTCGATAAGGAGTTGATCGCATTTCCAGGCATGAATGGCATTTCCATTCAATTGTTCCGACAAAGACAGGCCACGTATCAGATTATTCCGTATAGTACTGCGGGAAACATTGGAAAGGTGAATGGCAAAATAGGCATCTGTAATGGTGTTGTTTTCAATCAGGACATCCGCAGCATCTATGACTTTAATCGCCGCGTAATCATTCATGGATGAATACCCGGCATTTCGAAGGGTTAGGCCGATGATTTTTACGGAAGTACCGCTTATGGTTAGCATTTCATATTTACCGGACCCATCTAAAATTGCATTTTTGGCGCCCGATACGGTAAGTGGTTTACTAATGGTAATATCATGGATAAAATATAAACCCTCATTAAAGTATATAGTATCCATTGGGGATGCAGCCTCAAAACAGGCCAAAACAGATGCATTATTTTGGTTCGGAAATACTTCGATGACTTTACCGTAAATTAGGGCGGGAAGGCTGCAAAATAAAAAAACCAGCTTCTGCATTTAACGATCTTGGGATATCGTTGACCAATTAAAAATTGATCCTGCCCGCTCACCCATAAACAATCTGGCTTCCTGTTCATTGGCAAAAGCTATGGCATTGGAACCCATCGGGCTTTTTACCAATGATCCGCTATAGAATCCTGCGGAATCCGCATTTAACCATTCATCTTTTTTATTAAAATTTGAAATCAACAAGAACCTAATGTCCATTTTATCCATTGGATTGGCCTGCATAAAATTTTTCATACAGGCAATATCATCAAATTTGTACACCTTCCCTTTTGAAGTCACGAGTTCACAGCCATATTGAGTTTCTATAATAGTCATTTTACATTGTGTGCAGGCATCTTGCCCGGCCACCAGCGGCTCCGGCTTTATGGTACAAAAAGATAAACTGAACAATAAATAACCCAACACCACAACACCCGTCTTTGATGGGCTTAAATTAATCTTCCTGCGTTTATACCATTCATATAAAAATATCAAAACGAACAACGCTGTGGAAACAATCACAAACCAACCCCCTATGTCCGGAAAAGAATACGCATCAAAATTGAGGAGCCGTTTATGCCCCAGGACCGGCGGTTGATACGAAAGACCGGGCACTTGTATGGCGGCTTTAGGATCCAGGTCATGCCCGTATTCATATCCCCATTGGTAAAAATCCACTATCGCCACCACGCCACCAATGACAGCCAACATCAAATATAGTTTTAGCAGCCTTTTGCTACCGGTCAAGGCCACGGCCAGTCCCAGGGCGATAAAAAAATAAACTACAAAATTCAGAAACTTAAATTCCGGAAATGATGCATTGGAAAAGGGTTTCATTCCAATATAGTGGTTTAATCCATTGATGATGTCGACATCCCCGCTCAGTCTGTTGGTCCATATATTGAGCACCAACCCTTCCGGGTACTGAGGGGCATAGAGATCGATTCTCCAGGCGGGTAAAAAAAATACAGCCACCAGCATCCCTGTAGCAAATGCCAGGATGATCCTGGATGAGGTAGATAAACCGGGATGGTGATTCACGTGGTTATTCATTCAGATTTTCGTTGACGGCACTATTTACCCGGTGGTAACAAAACGGCATCGATAACATGTATAATGCCATTAGATGCCGGTATGGATGCAATGATCGTTGCTGTATTATTAATCCTGACCTTACCGTCTGCAACTTGGAAGCTGACGTGATCCCCATTGACCATACCCAATGTCATCCCCTCTTTAAAAAAACCGGCTTTAAGGGTGGAGGTAGTGACATGGTACTGCAGGATATTTTGTAAATCGGCCTTCTTGGCCGGTTTCATTAATTCCTCTACTGTCCCCGGGGGCAATTTTGAAAAAGCATCATTCGTGGGGGCAAATACGGTAAACGGGCCTGCATTTGAGAGTGAATTCACCAGTTCAGCTTGTTTTATCGCCGTGACTAAGGTAGTGTGATCAGGTGAGCTTATCGCTACCTTTACCACATCTTTCATCGATTCATCGTCTTTCACAGCGGCCTGCCCCTCACTCATGGCAGGAGAGGCTTCCATTGCCTGATCGGACGATGGGCTTTGAACAGTGCTGTTCTTACAAGACAGTATCCACATGAAACAGACAAATACATATATGACTTTCATACTATTGATTTTTTTTAATTCTAAACAATTCATTGAACGGGGGTGGTATTTCCGGTACTGAACGATATGGGTACATTTGATCCCGGAACACTCACCCGTATATATCCCTGCATTTCCTGGTGCAAGGCGCTACAGAAGTCTGTACAATACATAGGAAATACTCCAACCCGGTCTGGTTTCCACATCAGGGTTTGGGTTTCACCCGGCATAATCAATAACTCCGCATTATTAGCCCCCTTCACGGCAAATCCATGGGGAACATCCCAATCTTGTTCCAGGTTGGTCACATGAAAATAGACGACATCTCCCAACCGGACTCCTTCTATATTATCGGGTACAAAATGAGATCGTATAGAGGTCATATACACATGTACTTCATTGCCCTTTCTCTCTACCCTAGCAAAATCATCTCCTTTGGCCACCCAGGGGTTCTGGTTTTCTTCAATTTTATAGATTTTAACAGAGTTTTTTGAAACCAGCTCTGCCGGTATAGCTTCCGCATAGTGTGGTTCTCCAATCGTTGGGAAGTCCAGGATCAATTTCATTTTATCTCCGCTGATATCATACAACTGCGCACTTTGGGCAAGTTCCGGGCCCGTAGGTAAAAAACGGTCTTTGGTAATCTTATTGTACGCTATCATATATTTACCCCATGGTTTTTTGGTCGGTCCCCCAGGTACACTTAAATGCCCTACGGAATAATAGGTGGGCACCCGGTCCAGTACCTGAAGGCTTTGTATGTTCCATTTGACTACTTCCGAAGAAACAAACATGGAAGTATAGGCATTGCCATTGTCATCAAACTCCGTATGCAATGGGCCCAACCCTGGTTTCAATACTTCTCCATGCAATACGGATTCATATTTTAATACCGGGATTCCTTCATAGTCACCATCATACGTTTTATCTGCAATAGCTTTTTGAATTTTGGTAAATGAAAAAACAGGAATAATCGCTGCGAGTTTACCACTACCAACAATAAATTCACCGGTAGGATCGGTATCACAGCCGTGTGGTGATTTGGGACAAGGCATAAAATAAACCATATCCGCTAAGTCCTTCGGATCCAGGACCAATACTTCTTTTTCCATGATACTGGTGGCCATATGCTTTTTCTCATCGTACATATTGTGAGCATATTTAACGACTTGTTTTTTCCCTTTACCCTGTGCGACATATTCTTCTGCTTTTTTCCAATTGACACACAGAATAAAATCCTTGTCTTTTTGAGATGAATTTACTTCCAGGAGGGTATTAGCCCTTTCCGAATTGTAACAGCTAAAGAAAAACCAGCCGTGGGACTTACCTTTCCCTGCCCGGGACAAGTCAAAGTTGACCCCGGGGAGTAAAATTTGAAACGCGATGTTCATGTTCCCTGACGCGGGATCTATCTTGATGAAACTTACTGTCCCCCTGAAATTTTGTTTATAGGTATTGATCGGGACATCCCCATTCGTATCATCCATAGGTATGCTGAATCGGGTGCCGGCAACTACATATTCCGAATTTTCAGTGATAAAAGGCGATGAGTGGTTTCCACCGCTATTTGGGATTTCAATAATCTCCACGGTACGAAAAGTTTTTAGATCGATGCGTGCAACCCTGGGTGTATTGTTCCCATTACCAAACACCCATCGACCATCATGGATCCCATTCGTCACGGACAGGGCTATATGATGTAAATCGTCCCAGGGCACAAAGCCGTGCGAGGTGTTGAGCATGGGTTTAGTCTCTTCACTATATCCATATCCTTTTTCAGGATCCACCGAAAATACCGGTATTACCCTAAATAGTCGCCCGGACGGAATTCCGTACACCGACATCTGTCCGCTAAAACCCCCGGAAACAAAATTGTAAAATTCATCGTATTTACCCGGTGCCACATAGACTTTTCCGGCTGCATCTGCCGATATAGCTTGTTGTATCCCCCTCGGTTTACAAGCTATAAAAGTGATCAGTATCAATGTCATTAAAATGGTCGACATGACCTTATTGGTATTTTTGTTCATATAGTTAGATTTAAAAAACAAGGCTATTATTTTACTCCGTCATTCTTACGCATAAATTCGATAATGTCCAGGGCTTCCTCCCTGGTTATGTTTTGATTGGGCATGCGCACGAGACATTGCTCCAATAATTTTTGGGCTTCCGGATCGGACTCCAGCATCATATCCACGTTGATAATCATATTGAGGATCCAGGTTGGGTTTCGTTTTTGAGTGACTCCTTTCCAACCCGGACCTACCAGCCTTTCTTCAGTAAGCCGATGACAACTTTGGCATTTCAGGCTGTAGATAGCATTCCCTTTAGTAGCCATGGCCTGATCCAGGGATGCTGAAAAAACAATCTCCCCTTCTTTTATCTCCTGACCGTGCACTTCCGGCTGGTTTTTAGTCAGATCCTGAACATCCAAAACCGGGGCATCTGTCTTGACACCTTTAGATTGGCAGGAAAATAAATACAACCCACATCCAAGCATAAATAAGATCAGCGTCTTTATTGTTTTCATGTTTTTAATTGTTATTTATTTCCTAAGTTAAGTAAAATTCTAGTTAAATCCCATAAATCATTATGATGTACCTCAGCGATTATCCTGATGGTGGTCAGCTCCCTTCCGGTGTTAAAGGTGCATAACGAATGTCAACCTGTCATTTCCGATCTCCCCAGCGGCTAAGGGGATATAAATATTGTTCCTCCCGGGAATGGATAACCCATCTTGGTTTCCCAAATTCAGAACCTCAGAACTTGTAACGCACACCGGTATTTACATTACATCGCAATGCATTGTATCCGTATACTTCAAAATAGTCCTGATTCAGGAGGTTTTTTGTGTCCAGGTGCCATTTCCATTTGCCATCCGCCCATTGGTAAGAAGCATATACATTGAGCAACTGGTAATCCGATAAATTTACCGGAATCGAAGAAAATGTATTGGGATCAAAAAAAGTATCCTTGCGGTTCCCGATAGACTTTAAGGAGATGGACGTGAACATCTTTTTAGAAATCTCAAATCTCATACTGCCTCCAAACGTATTTTTTGGGCGTCTGATCAAATTGTTGAAACTGGTATCCCTATTATCAAAGGTTCTGGTATGTACCGCACCAGTGGTATATGAATAATAAGCCTGAAATGAAATTTTTTTATTTAAATGAGATGCGACTTCCAACTCTAAACCATGATCAGATTGCTGGTCAAGGTTTATATACCCGGGGTTGCCATATACAATTGCATTTTTTATTTGTCGGGTAAACACCGTAACCCTGAATGTATTTCCTTTCTTTTGTGGATTATACTGGACACCGGCTTCCGTATGACGGCTATATTGGGGTTCAAGATCCGGGTTTGCTCCAAACGGACCAAACAATTCATTCAACGTCGGGGCCTTAAATCCGGTGCTGTAATTGGAAAATAGTTTTAGTGCACTGTTAAACTGATAACTTGGATTAATACTAAAGGTAAAAGCCTGACCAAATACAGAATGCTGATTTAACCGGGTACCTATTTCAACAGAAAAACCTTGAAATTCCCTGAGGTATCCAGAAAAGATTCTCTTTTTTCATTTTTTAATGATTTAAACAATTAGAAAAAAGAGTAAAAGGCTGAAATGAGATAAGAACCTGATGAGGAACACCAGAAAAATCTTAAACCCATTCGTTGCTTTTTACCCGAAGCACTGAATAGAATATGTTGTGGCGGCAGGTCTCCTGGCTTCCCTTTTGTTTGCGGCCTTCTCATTCCTGCATAGGAACAATGGCCATAGTGTGCAATTAAACTTCATTGCTGAAGCAGGGTTACAGTAGCGGGAACTGCTCCGGAATTTCACCGGTATTCCCTTTTAATCCGGTCCGGAAAATATCCCAGACCAAAACCGATACGAGGTAAAAATAGTTATATCATTTGAAGTATTACGCGATTTCCTCCTGTTATTCTTTGGAAAGGTTGTTTTCTAAAAAATGTGTTTCCATTTATATACAAGCCAATGTGTCTAAAACTTCAAACAATGGTTTAGCTGGTATTGATTGATCAAAATTATTATTGTTTTGAGATGCCCTTCCGATTCAAATTGATATTAATGCCATAATTTACCTTTGAAAACTTATTCGTATGAAATTTAATTTAATCGGTTTGATCATTCTGCTGGGATCTGCCACGTCGACAGCACAAAACAGATTTGATCAACAACCGGTAAGCGATGCAACACTGCGGTTTATAAAGTCATTAACCGCTGATCAAAAAACAATTTGCACCCGGCCCTGGGCCGATACGAATCGAACTCAATGGTCCAATCTTCCACTGGAACAAGTTAATCGTGATGGTTTGCGGCTGGATCAGTTACAGGATAGCCAGCGGGTATTGATCCATGATGTATTAAGGACAATACTCAGCGAACAGGGTTATCAAAAAGCTTTGTTTATCATGCAATACGATGAAGACACCCATACCCGTCTAACTGCGGCTAAGGTGCCGATTGCGCATCGGTATGGCCATGAAAAATACTGGACCTGGATCTTCGGTAGTCCCGGGGTTAATAAGGAATGGGGCTTTAAGTTTGAAGGTCACCACTTATCAATTAATATGACCTTCTCTGCTAAGGGTGTCAGTTGTACCCCGCATTTCACAGGGATCAACCCAGGCCTCATTACAAAAGGTATGAATGCCGGAAAGTATCTCCTTTATCATGAAAGCGAGTTGGGCAAGAATCTGTTTGTCTCCTTAAGCGAAGCCCAGCGTAAAAAAGCCCATATCGATACCTTGCCTTTTACCATTGACGTGCGAACACAAAACGGTAAGGAACCATTTTTGACAGCTCAAGATGGATTACCCTACCCTGAAATGAATACCAAACAAAGAGCCCTGGTCATGCAGATCCTGAATGCCTGGGTGGATAATTTTCATCCGGATATTGCCGGACCCAAGAAAAAACTGATGAATACCTATTTAAATCAAATGAGGTTTGTCTGGATGGGCACTTCCTCTGTCCATGATTTACATTATTATGGATTCTTGGGACCCGGATGGGTCATCGAATTCGCCACCAGAGATCAGGGGATCCAACACTTTCATACGCTGTGGAGAGTCATGCCGGATGATTTTGGAATTAAACTCTAAAATCAGAAATTTTTATTTGTAATTAATATTATTTAAATTTGTTTTAAGTCAATCTATAGGTTTATTATTTTATTTGTAACCATACTCTTCTGAAAATTGGGTATTTTTGCAAAAATTTTTTTAATTATCCTAAACCAATAGAAAAATGGCGAGTTCTGAAGAAATTAATGTGTTATCCATTTGTGTAGATCTCCTGGATGGTCTGGAAGGTTCAATAGCAAATCGGATTACCCATTATCTGAACAACAAGTATGCTGAAACACCCACTATAACCACATTACCCACTGCGAAAAAAAGAGGCCGGCCGGCAAAAATTAAATCGGTTGCTCCCGATGGCCCTAAGAAGAAAAGGGGGAGACCCGAAAAAGTAAAATCTGATGTGCCTGTTTTAATCAAAAAGAAAAGGGGCAGACCGGCAAAAATTAAATCAGAAATTCCGACTCAGCTCCCAAAGAAAAGAGGAAGGCCCGCTAAAATTAAAGAGGAACCGACCACGCCACCGAGGCGAAGAGGCAGACCAGCCAAGGTAACCACTGCAATTTCGGCTCCCAAAAAAAGAGGCAGACCCGCTAAAAAGAAAAGAGGCAGACCAAGAAAAGGATGAGGGAAGAGGTATGAGGTATGAGGGATTGAGGATTGAGGCGAGGGACAAGGGCAGTTCTGTAAACGGATTGGTCTGTTTTTTAAAAATACCACATAAAACGATGATAACATTGCAATCAAGACAGCAAGTGGCAATGCATTGATCCAAACGGGCAACTTAAAATGGGAAGAATTTAATTTGGACTTATTAATTTTCCTGACCTGTACCCGGTTGCTGACATCGTTTTCCAATATCCAAAGATTCTCCTGGTCATCTATCAAACCGCCCACTGGTGACCAGGGAGATTTGGAATAGGCGTTGACATCGACCTTACCCTGTGGACTCACCCGCTTTACTTTTTTCCCGGAATAATCTGCAACATAGCTATTGTGTTGATGATCATTCCAAATTCCTGGAGTATTCGGCTCTTTAAAATTACGCGGATGGGACAATGAGCAAGATCCTATGTCTTTGCCAATTAGGATATCCGACCTGTAGTATCCAGCAGGTATAAATTATTCTCCGAGGTAAAATAACAGTTGCCTTCAGGAGTAATCAACATAAACCCGGGAATGTCATAATCGCCTTCTGCTATCTTTTTTAAACTCCCGGACGGGTTTATTCTTATTTTTTTTACCGGCTAAAATTGAATATAATACTGGTTACCCATGCCCTCCTTGTTCTGTGGATATTCATTTTGAAAAGCAGCCGAGGCCCAAATATCGTATCCAGTTTGCCATTGGGATGTAATCTCCAGGCATAACATCTCCAGTTGTCTGTCTGCTCTCCGTGGTATCATAAATGTTCTCCAAATAAAACATCATTTTGGTCTATATACAACTGATGGGTATGGACCAGATACGGCTTTGGTCTTGTGACCATATGGTGAAATTTTCCAAACATGTAACAGGTCTGTAAATAAATATTGCCTTTGGAATCCCTGACTATATCTGGACCGGGATGGGCTTTAAGGGCCAGAGTAAACATCTATGATAGGATGAATGGAGAAACAACAGGCCTGGAAAAAAGCATTGTTAAAATTAATAATAATCCGGAACGTTTAGCCCCAGGACAATATCCCGTTTACCTTCCAGTATACCTTTATTACGGATCAATTTGAGCAATCCATAACTGCCTCTTCTGGGTGTGGCCGTATTTTTTTCTTCCGGTGTAATAAACGGGTCACCCTCAAACAGGTATTCTTCGATCCAATAGGGGTTTTTCCCAGGTTCTTTGATGGTCACATGAACATGGGCAGCGAATTTTTCTTTAGGATAAGGTGCTGGTTTTAGTGTGTAAATCACGTATTCTCCATTTGCGTTGGTCTTCGCCCAGCCCCGGATATAACCATGCCGCTGCGCCCAACCTTTGGCCCCCGGAGCAGGTTTGTATACCCCGTGCTGGTCTGTATGATAGAGGTAAACGATCACCCCTTCCGCTGCAGTTTTTCCATCATTTTTAAAAACCCTTCCCCTTATGATCATTTTGGGGCCTTGTTCATTCCAATCCGGCATATATACTTCATGGTTTAATTTTTCAAAGGGAACATTATATTCGAGGGCTGCCTCGCAGCCTTCACAACTGCCACCAATGGGGCGTTGAGCAAACAAGGAAACACCACTAAGCAGGAGAATACAAAAGGCGAATTTTTTTACACCCTTAACCCGGATCAATTTCATATGGTTAAAATTTTAGAATTATAAATTGCATCCTGGGGGATGCATCCCGATTTAATAAGCTCTTACTTCACTAAAATTAGATGCTGATTAAAGAAATTAATATTTTGAAAATGTTAAATCTTAAGGGTACCTCTAAATACCCTGTCCCGCCTTATGCGGGAGAGTTTGAAAATTAGCTATTTTGTCCCGATTAGCTCGGGATTAGACAAGGCGATCC
>JAWXBI010000117.1:0-6876 GCA_034439915.1 Saprospiraceae bacterium
ACAATTAGGAATGAAGAATGAAGGAGCCGGTTACAATCATTAAAATAGGTGGCCAGGTATTGGATCAACGGCAGGAAACGATTGATTTTTTAAAGAAATTAATAAGCCTTCCGCATAAAAAAATATTGATCCATGGTGGTGGCAAACTCGCGACTGATCTGGCCGGAAGATTGGGCATTGAAACTAAGATGGTCGATGGAAGAAGGATCACCGATACAGAGACGCTTAAAATAGCTACTATGGTCTATGCCGGCTGGACCAATAAAATGCTGGTAGCAGATCTGCAAGCCCTGGGTATAAGTGCCCTGGGGCTTTGTGGAGCTGACCTCAACCTGGTGGAGGCCAGGAAAAGACCTGTCCAGGAAATTGACTTTGGATGGGTGGGTGATGTGTCTGCAGTAGACTTAAGAAATTGGACGCTGTTGTTGGAAAATGGAATCCTCCCGGTAATGTGTGCGATCACCCATGATGGCAATGGTCAACTCCTGAATACCAATGCAGATACCATGGCTTCGGAAATTGCTTCAGCCTTAGTCGGGCAATATTCGGTTAAGCTCATTTATTGTTTTGAAAAAAAAGGAGTATTGTTTAATCCGGAGGATGAAGAATCGGTCATACACCGCCTGGACAAAAAGGACTTTGACCTTTTAAAAACAAATGGTGTGATCTCTAAAGGGATGATACCCAAACTTGAAAATGCTTTCAAAGCTTCGGCCAAAGGCATTCAAGATGTTTATATTTGTGCTGCCCGCGACATTTATCAGTATCAATCAACGGGCACCCAGATATGCCTATTTCCGAATCCAGACTAGAACAACTTACTGAATTAGCTGTTCAGTTGCTGTTGGATTTGACGGCAATACCTGCCTATAGCAAAGCGGAGAATAATAAAGCGCAAAAACTGGTAGAACAATTGACTAGTTATGGTTT
Organism: Saprospiraceae bacterium; assembly: GCA_034439915.1. Classification (GTDB taxonomy): domain Bacteria; phylum Bacteroidota; class Bacteroidia; order Chitinophagales; family Saprospiraceae; genus JADJLQ01. The sequence goes on from JAWXBI010000117.1 coordinate 931, forward strand.
GTTTCCCGGACGCCTCCTCAATAATGTAATTCTGACAGATAATAACGTGGGGGAAAAACCAGTATTGCTGCTCAACAGCCATATTGATACCGTCAAACCAGTGGCCAGTTGGACCATGGACCCACATCAACCGATTTTAAAAGATGATAAACTTTTTGGTTTGGGAAGCAATGACGCCGGTGCTTCCGTGGTCTGCCTGATCATGGCTTATCTCCATCTGAGTAAAAAAACACAGCCCTATCATTTGATTCTGGCAGCTACTGCCGAAGAAGAAATTTCGGGTTATCAGGGTATACTCCATGTGCTGGATCATATTGCAGCGATTGACTTTGCCATTGTTGGGGAACCAACCAATATGCAAATGGCCGTCGCTGAAAAAGGGCTTATGGTAATTGATGCCGTTGCCCGGGGGGTAGCAGGGCATGCCGCCCGTGAAGAAGGCATAAACGCCATTTACGAAGCCCTAAACGATATAGATTTGATCAGAAAATGCCGTTTTGAAAAAATATCGGATTACCTGGGCGAAACTATGGCTACCGTAACTTTAATACATGCCGGTACACAACACAATGTAGTACCCGACCATTGCGAATACGTGATCGATGTAAGAAGCAACGAATTGTACACCAACCAGGAAATTTATGAAATCCTGCAAAACAGGGTAAAGTCTAAATTAACCCCCAGGTCATTCCGTTTACAATCCTCCAGTATTTCCCTGGATCATCCAGCGGTCCTCCGGGGCAATTCAATTGGGCTCACCCCATATGGCTCTCCTACTTTATCCGATCAGGCCCTGATGGTCAATCCCTCCCTCAAAATAGGGCCAGGACTCTCTTCCCGATCCCACACGGCAAACGAATTTATTGAAGTCAATGAATTGCGGCAAGGAATAAAAATATATATTGAACTCTTAGACGAACTGGAATTATAATCAAAAGGATAACTATGAAACTCTGGGATAAAAATACAACGACCGATGAAATGATTTCCAATTTTACGGTAGGGGATGACCGTGAATTGGACCTCGCGTTGGCTGGATTCGATGCACTTGCATCCATTGCCCATGTCAGCATGTTGGGAAAAGTAGGTTTATTGAGTGCAGACGAAACGCAAGCCATAAAAACGGAGTTGATCGAAATCTATCATTCCTCGAAAGCAAAAAAAATTATTATTGATCCGGAATCGGAAGATGTACATACCCAGATTGAAGTTTTGCTTACCAATCGATTAGGTGAAACGGGTAAAAAAGTGCACAGTGGCCGGTCCAGAAACGACCAGGTCCTTGTAGCTCTTAAGTTGTATTTCAGGGACGAGATCGAACAACTGGTGCAGCGGTCCAAAACCTTGTTTGATACCTTATCCGATCTAAGTCACCAACATCGCAATGTGCTCATGCCAGGCTACACCCATATGCAGGTGGCCATGGTTTCTTCGTTCGGTTTATGGTTTGGCGCATATGCGGAGGCTTTGGCGGATGATTTGCGATCACTGCAAGCTGCTTTTCAACTGGCGAATTTAAACCCCTTAGGCTCTGCAGCCGGCTATGGTTCTTCTTTTCCGTTGGATCGGACTTTGACGACACGCCTTCTGGGATTTCAGGATATGCATTATAATGTCATTAATGCACAGATGAGCCGGGGTAAAACGGAACTAGCATTGAGTTTTGGAATGGCGACATTGGCAACTACACTCAACAAACTAGCTATGGATATTTGCCTGTACATGGGCCAGGATTTTGGTTTTATTAGTTTTCCCGACTCCTTGACAACCGGCTCCAGCATCATGCCGCATAAAAAGAACCCCGATGTATGGGAATTGATCCGCGGACATTGCAACAGGTTGGCCGCATTACCGGTTGAAATCAGCATGATGATCCATAATTTACCAGCAGGATATCACCGGGATTTCCAGCTATTGAAAGATGTATTGTTTCCTAAAATCCAGATTTTAAAGTCAAGTCTTGATTTAGCGGATTTTATGCTCAGACGCATTACGGTACGTGCCGACCTGGTCACGCAGGAAAAGTATCAATATTTATTTACGGTTGAAGAAGTGAATAAATTAGTTTTAAGCGGAGTACCTTTCCGCGATGCTTATAAACAGGTAGGTCTCGATATCGAACAAAATAAATATTTACCCGATTATAAGATCCACCATACTCATGAAGGCAGCCTCGGTAATCTTTGCCTGGATGAGATCAAAGCCAAGATGGAATCCGTTTTATATACATTTGACTTTGATTCTGTGCACGACCATATCAATGAATTAGTAAAAACGGATTAAACATTTATTCGCTTAAGTCCTGCACAACCTTCATACTGGTAAAATATTGAATGAGTTCAAAATACCTGCATGACGTTTATTACAGACCTTCTTTAAATTTAAATTCAAGTAAGGAAGGTGCGAAAATGGCACCTTGGGCTGTACTGTCTTCCGGGGTAAAAACAAGATATATAGGATGGGATCCTCTAGTAAATTTCAGATCCACTGAATTGGTTACCACCTTAGGCGCAGCTTGAATATCGCTTGGAGTCAGACCGGTTTCTCCAATTTTGGTACCGGTCTCCGGATTATCAATGAATATTTCGACTTTTCCAGGCATGCTGGCCACGTAAGTAATATCCAGAGCTTTAAGATCTTTAAAATCGATGTCATTGTATCCTATATATCCCTTGCCGGTTACCAGGGATAATTTAGCACCATTGGCCTGATAAGCACTTACGTTTTTAGATTTCTGATCCGGGGTGAACGTTGAAAATACAGGGCTTTTCAGGTTATAGGTGGTTTGTTTGGACAAGGGAGTAATGCCATTGCTTCCCCTATCGGTATATCCGGCGGAAATAACATAAGTCCCTCCCGTAGCGTCCTTGACATCAATGACTCCGCTGAGCATACTGGACACTGCTTGAACATCACTTTTCGGAGCAGATAAGGATAAGATGTATTTAACCATTTCTTTGACTTCTCCTTCCGTATGCTGAGGATGCGCAGCCATGGCGCGGTCTCCCCAATTGCCCAGGCCACCTTTGAGGATCTTTTGTGCCAGGACGGTTTCGATTCCTTCTTTACCCTGGTAACGCTGGGATACCTGAGTGTAGGAAGGTCCATTGATTGCCTGGTTAACGTTATGACAAGTCTTACAGTCGGATTTTTCAATCAACAATCTGCCCGATTCAAAAGGGGATTGATTCATACCGGCAAGGTGGCCTTCTGCAGTCATTTTGGCAAGGTCCTGCCCTTCTTTCAGATGAGTCGAGCCGATTTGAATGTTTTGCGGGCTAAGGGTACCGCTTTCATTGCTCCCATCTTCTTTATCTTGAATCGTTACGGTATAGGGAATTTGTCGCCCTTCCCAAAAGAACGTTTTATTGCCGAATACTTCAATTTTTACTTCCGGCATTTCATTCCCCACCAATACCTTTTCATGAGATATCGATTTGGCACCTGCCTCGTCAGTAACTTCGAGGGTGATATCATAATTTCCAGGTGTAGCGATCAATAATTTGGCTTGTGCTCCGGTGGCCTGTGGCCTCCCATTGATCATCCACTGGTATTTCAGTTTGTCATTATCTGCATCCATTGAAGCGCCTGCATTAGCGGTGAGGGTAAGTGGAGCAGCTCCGGTGTATTTATCCAGTTCCATTCGGGCCAGCGGTTGTCGGTTTCCACCATTGTAATTTATTTTAAATAGTTGTGCATCGGCATTCCGGGCAAACCAGGCCGTGCCATAATTCAATATATAAAGGCTGCCATCGGGTCCGAATTTCATATCCATGGGGTTGGCAAATACCGTGGAAGGCATAAACGAATCGAATTTGCTAAAATTATTGTCTTTATCCAGGGTCACAATATAAATCCAGCGACGCATCCATTCGTAGATAAACAATTTGCCATCAAAATATTCCGGAAATGAATGGTCGTTTACATTGTATTCCGATCTGTAATATACCGGCCCTGCCATGGGGTTTTTTCCTCCGGTACCTACAAACGGGAATTCCCTCGATTGATCATAGGAATACCACAATTTCGGGGCTTTATAAGATGGAAGCTCCTGCATTCCGGTATTATTCGGTGAATTGTTGACCAAATGATCAGGGTCAAATTTGGGCCCACTCACTTTGGTGGCAAAGTCATAGTCGTGGTATTGATGCCCATTTCCCCGGATATAAGGCCAACCAAAAAACCCTCCCCCTTCACCGACCTGGGCAAAATAATCGTATCCCTTAGGCCCTCTGGTAACGCTGTCTTTTCCGGCGTCAGGGCCTACATCACCCCAATGTAATAGTTTACGTTTGGCGTCTAAAGAAAACCGGAATGGATTGCGGCAACCCATCACAAATATTTCAGGTCTGGTGAGCGGCGTACCGGGTTTAAATAAATTGCCTTCCGGGATTTCATAGCTTCCATCTGGTTTGAGTTTTATGCGAAGGATTTTTCCCCGGAGGTCATTGGTATTGGCAGAGGATTTTTGGGCATCCCAGGGCAGGCGTCCCGGACGCTCATCTATAGGACTATAGCCGTCGGAGGCAAAAGGGTTGGTATTGTCCCCCACGGAAATATATAAGAGCCCATCCTTTCCAAAATTTAAATATCCGGCACTATGGCAACACTCGTCGCGTTGAACAGGTATCTCCAGAATCAACTTTTCACTTGCACGGTCCAGGGTCTTTTCCTTGAATACGAAACGAGAGACCTGCTGCACCGCTTTGTCTCCTACCGGGGAATAAAAAAGGTAAATAAAATGGTTGTTATCGTAATCAGGGTCTAAAGCCAATCCTAGCAACCCATCTTCGTATTTGTTATGTACCGGCATGCTAGCCACATATTCAATCAAACCGGTATTGGGGTTGTACAATTTAATGTTGCCTTTGCGTTCAGCAATGAGTACACTGCCGTCCGACATGACATCCAATTCCATTGGTTCATCAAGATTAGATGCCAATACGGTTTTTTCCAATCTGCTTTCTTCAGGGGCATCCAGCGTGTATGCTTTGGAATAATCCAGTTTTTTCTTTGTCATAGCATATTCGATCCCTCCTAAAACATGTTGCAAAAAAGCGGGTTCGAGATAGGAGGAGTCCGTGTGGCCCAGACCGGTATAAAAAGCCCTGCCGCCATCATAATCATGGTACCAGGCAATAGGGTGGTTGCCATTCATATTGCCGCCTTCGTAACTGGTTTCATCCAACGAGGCTATTATTTTAAGATCCGGTGCTACATCCCTGAAACTGTACCATTCATCCCAACGTTTCCATTCAGCGGGAAGATGAGCACAGGCATCGTGTCCATCACAGGTCACCTTGATCGTGGCATTTTGTTGTTTAGGGTGGCTTTTAAAATAAGCTCCTACTAATTTTCCATACCAGGGCCAGCCATACTCGGTATCCGCCGCCGCATGAATACCGACAAACCCTCCTCCTGCCTGGATATACCGCATAAACGCAGATTCCTGCTGACTATCTAATATATCTCCTGTGGTGCTCAAAAAAACAACCGCCGTATATTGTTTCAGGCTTTCGTCAGTAAATAATCCGGGATCTTCACTGGTCGTTACGGCAAAACCATTATCTGCACCGAGTTGTTTGATGGCTACCTGGCCTTTCTCAATCGAGGCGTGGCGATAACCTTTGGTAGATGAAAATACCAGGATATGTGCCTTGCCTGCAGAGTTACAGGACTGGTGAACAGGAGTTAATAAAACAAGGGTAATCAGTGTATAAATAAAGTTTCGCATGTTTTTAAATTGAAGGCTGTAAAATTAAGTGAATTAAGCGATAGTCGGTCAGTTGGTTAGCTGGTTAGTTGGTTAGTTGGTTAGTTGGTTAGCTGGTTAGTTGGTTAGTTGGTTAGTTGGTTAGTTGGTTAGTTGGTTAGTTGGTTAGTTGGTTAGTTGGTTAGTGGGTTAGTGGGTTAGTGGGTCAGTTTAGCGGACATTGCTTATTTTTA
>JAWXBI010000118.1:0-2760 GCA_034439915.1 Saprospiraceae bacterium
GATATTTTGGTAGCCACATCGTGGCGATATTTTGGTAGCCACATCGTGGCGATATTTTGGTAGCCAATTATAAAAACAAGGATTAAACCACGTCAGTGGTGAAATAATTCATCAAATTGATACCGGTTTTTTACAGCATAATTATAACAAATCTTGCCTGATCTCCTGATCACCATCCCCTCCAAATTCACCCCGGAAATCAAATACACCTTTGAAATCCTGATAAACGAATTTTTGGGCCAATCGTGTGATTTTGTTTTACAAGCTGATAACCAAGATTTCCATATCTCCGGCAATGGAATCAAAACGCTGATCATCAAAAATGTCTTCTTTAACCATTACCTGGAACCCACGGGTTATCTTTCATCGACCGCTCTACCCCGTTCAATCGTTTATTGGTCGGACACCTCATTGTTCCTGGATCAACTGCCTATCCTCTATGGGCAAGGCCGGTTGGAAGAATCCACCACAGATTTTACCTTGTATGCCGATATTATTGCATCCTCCTATTTTATGTTGAGTCGATGGGAAGAATTGGTCGATGATTCTAAAGATATACACCAACGCTCAACTGCAACTTCTTCAATTGCCTATCAATACCATTTTCTTGATCGTCCTATTGTCAATGAATATGCAGATCTTCTTTGGACTTTGTTGTGTAAAGCAGGTTATACTGAAAAAAGAAAAACCCGGACATTCGAATGTGTTGTTAGTCACGATATAGATCAACAGTACCAATGGCCGGATAATCTTACAAGTATCAAACATCTGGCAGGTGATTTAATTAAACGAAGAGATCTGAATTTGTTTAGTAAGAATTTGAAAACGTATATTCAAACCACCTGGTTTAAACACCCGGATCCTTTTGATCATCATCTTCAGTTATTGGATTTGGCTGATGAACATGGAGTGCGTGCATGCTTTAATTTTATCGTAAGCCAATCCAGTTCATTTGATCAGGGATTATCACCGGATGATCCGCGGATGCTCAAACTCATTCGCCTTATCGAAAGCCGCGGACATGAAATTGGTTTCCATCCGGGTTATGGGTCTTATTTAGACGGGCAAAATTTTGAACAAGAATTGGCTGTTCTTCAAAATCTAACACAACAAAAAATTCAAGGAGGTCGTCAACATTACCTGCGTTTTAAAACACCCTATACCTGGAGACTCTGGGAACAAGCAGGAATGCTCTGGGAAAGCAGTTTAGGATATTCGGATCGGCCGGGTTTTCGTTGCGGCTCTTGTTATTCTTATACGGTATTTGATTGTTTGGACAGAAAAAAACTCAAACTCAAAGAGAAACCACTGATCTTAATGGATGCTAGTTTGATTTATTATATGACCGATTGGTCACTGGATGAAATGCAAAAATTACGTGCTCATTGTCAAAAATATAGCGGAGAATGGACGACAATCTGGCATAACAATCTGGTATCTCATCCCAAACTTGCAGAATTTGAATCACTTATATATTAATAAAAAATTACCATGTAAATTCGATAGTGCACTAGTGAATTTACATGGAAGCAATGAATTTGTATATTGAACGAAAAATAACTGATGAAGTCTTAGAAGGTCTGAGCTTTTTTCCCGTTGTCGGTATTTTGGGGCCGAGGCAAGCAGGGAAATTAACTTTTATTAAAAATTTGAAGAAGTCTAATTTGGTAAATTTGGATCTTGAAAATGCTAACGATAGAGCCAAAATTTCATTCCCATTCGTTTTTTTTGAACAAAATACTCAATCCATAGTCTGCCTGGATGAAGTTCAATTTGAAAAGGATATTTTTCAAAGCATTAAATCAATAGTAGATAAAGACAAACGCCCTGGTAGATTTATTATTTTAGGATCAGCTTCTCCTCAATTGTTGAATCAAAGCAATTAATCCCTGGCGGGGCGTATCGCTTATTATGAATTAATGGCTTTCAGTTGGGAAGAAATTAAGCACGAAAAAGATTTTAAAACGTATTGGTTTAGAGGAGGTTTTCCTGATAGTTTACTTGCCGTCAATGACCGTATAAGCAATCTATGGTGCAAAAATTATATAAGAACCTTTTTTACTAAAGATATATTGGATATTTCTTCCGGCATCACAGCTTTCCAGGTTGAGCGATTATATAGTATGTTGGCTCATGTGCATGGGCAGGAATTAAATTTATCCAAGATAGCAAAAAGTCTCGACCTGAGTTTTACAACCGTGAGGAAATACATTGATCTTTTAATGGGTGCATTCCAATTATCTTTAGTTCCGGCGTTTCGCAATAATACCGCGAAAAGATTAGTCAAAAGCCCTAAGCTGTATCTTGCTGATACCGGACTTTTACATGCTTTACTTAATATTCAAAGTATGAATGAACTGCTTGGTCACCCTGTTTACGGTTATTCTTTTGAAGGCCTGGTGTTACGAAACATCATAAATCACTTTAAAGATTGGGAATATAGTTTTTATAAATCAGCTCAAGGTGCAGAACTTGACCTTGTCCTTCAAAAAGGTACAAGAAAAATAGGTATAGAAATTAAAGCTTCTAATCAACCCGTATTAACCAAAGGCACTTATATCGCCATTGAAGATATTCAACCGGATCTTGTTTGGATCGTTACTCCATCATCGGATGAATTTTTACTAAAGATAAAATTAGGGTAGGGACCCTGAGTCATTTTCTTAAGGGTACCTCTAAATACCCTGTCCCGCCTTATGCGGGAGAGTTTGAAAATTAGCTATTTTGTCCCGATTAGCTCGGGATTAGACAAGGCGATCC
>JAWXBI010000119.1:0-14082 GCA_034439915.1 Saprospiraceae bacterium
ATTGTTTAGCTTCCGGTTCAAAGCTTTGCGGAATATGAAACTCAGCGATCATCTCCGCATCAGTTCAAAACGTACCCTTGCTGAAAGTTATGAAGGAAAAGGTGAATTAAAAGACCTGGGCTTGAAGTTTTCCGATGCACAGGGACAATCCGTTTTTGCCGATGATCAATTACTTCAGAATTATCCAAATCCATTTACGAAAAGCACGATCATTGGAATTCAACTGCATCAAGGCGGTAGAGGGCACCTCCGTTTTTATGACCTTACCGGTAAACAAATAAAATCTATTGAGAAAATTTGGAATGCAGGTTATCAGGAAGTCCTGGTCGATGACCTTGATTTTCCTGCTGCAGGAATCTATTTTTATAAATTTGAAAGTGCCTTTTTTAATGCCAGCCGAAAAATGATCCTAAAATTGTAGACACTAAAATCCCAGTATATGAATTAAAAGCGGAATTTAAATTTGATTTATGAATATGGCCGGTGAAAATTGAAGATTTCACCGGCCTTTTTTATCGTAGATTAGGCAACAACCCCATTTGTCTCAGCATGGATGCTTCATCCCAACTATAAGACACCTTTTTATTTTTTTCCCTCTTCAGGTAAATAATTGTTTTTTGGTTTGTGTTTGTTCCATTCAGTATACAATTTTTAAGGTTGCCCTTAATAAAAAGGATTGGTCTGGGTAACTTTACTATCAAGTAGTCCGAAAAAAATCAGACTCCTTTATTCACTTATTGGTCAAATCTTATTCAATTTTAATGTACAAATCTATATGATTGATTATCAAATACATACCGATCGCTTAGTATTGTTGCCGTTGACCGCGGAATGGATGGAAGCAATGAGTGCCGGAACTGAAAAATTTCAATTATTTACCGGCTATCATCTTCCAACGCCTTTTACAGAATTTCCGGAAGCTATAGACTCTATAATTCTACATTTGAAAACCACCCAGGCCTTGCCTCCCTGGATAAGTTATGCCATTGTCAACCCTTTAGATTCTTCCTACATTGGTCAGGCCGGTTTTAAAGGAGGTCCCGATCAGTCTGGCACTGTTGAAATCGGCTATGAAATAGCTGAGGGTTTCCGGTTAAAAGGGTATGCCGATGAGGTAATTCGAAATTTAACACGTAAAGCTTTTGAGCATAAGGAAATTAAAATTATCATGGCCCATACCTTGCCGGTAAAGAACGGATCAAATCATTTGTTGATTAAAAACAAATTTGTATTTCAATCTGCATTCATGGATCCTGACGACGGCATGGTATGGCAATGGGTATTAAAAAGAAATGCATATCTATTTGCCCAGATGCAATAGACTAACCGGCATACGAAATGATCAATTTTTTTCCATTTCAAGTTTCCATAACAATCGAACAAGTTTTTCCAGGGCAGTTTTCAAATATCGCCGATAGGTGCTAAACGACATATTCAGATAATCGGCAACTTTTTCCTGAGATCCCACCGGATTAATAAAAGTTCGGTATAAGATGCGGTGATATTTTCCATCAACGGGTGATTCTGCGATTTCCTTCAGGATTTGGTCTATAAAGGATTTGAGGATTTTAATTTTGTCATAATCCTTCATTTCTTTGGTGACCTTATTAAGCACCAATTTGGATTTGAGCAGGGGGTTGGATAATAAAAGTTCCGATTGGTGATAGGATTTAATGGCCTGCTGGACAGATTCATCAAATTCTTCCTCACTCAACACCAACATAGTAACTGCTTCCGTGCTCGCTTCATCATATTGGCCCACCATTTCCACCTCCCGTTTTCCAAGCAGGTCAAGCCAGGCCAGGGGTGGGCGCTTCCGCCAATCATGATAATACCAGCCAAAAACAATTCCTTCTGATTCAAATTCCAGCGCAGGCAGGTAGGTCAGATCAGCGTATGTCAATACCTCTTTCCAATACGCTGGGCGGGCGCAGGACAACATGCTGATTGCTAAACCAGGTGTAAAATAATATTGAACGATGGAAAGAAAAATAACACTTTGTAAACTGGATATGTTCTGATAGGTTCCGGCGGCCATCCAAAAACGGAATAGGGTAAAGGTCTCCCCGGGTCGGACAGCAAAGTGGGTATGGGAATAATTCAGAATAGCCTGTACTGCAGGATCATCTACCTGGTCCTTTTCATTAATTTTGTCGACTTCTATCTTTAAAGTAAACGCAACAGGTTCCCCGTTTGAATTACGGTATACCCAGATCTCAGTAGCAGGATGTTTCGACCAGTATAAAAATTGTTTTTCCGACTCTTTACCCTCCAGGCTCCTGACGATATTTTGCAAAAGAGGTATGTCCTCCTGTTTAAGCTGATCTTGCCAGAATGAACCATTTTCCTGCCATTCAAAAAATGGTTTAACCATTGGATTTAAACGGTTCAGATAGATCAACGCAAACAAGGCATTTCGTTGACTGGCTCCGCTGCCGACCATTAATTTTTTAATATAATAGTTGCTGATTTTTTCATGCAGGCTGCTATACCAATCGGGGTTTCTCCATTTGACATCCCTGCTCAGTGCTTCCCGGGCAATTTCATGCGGAAAAATTCCGGACACGTTTTGATCGTAAAATGACAAATTTCGCATCCAGTCAAAAATGCCTTGAATCTGTTCCATCCCCAATGCTTCCTGAAGCAATGATTCCGTAGTCACATGGGCCAATGAACTGATCTCCAAGGCCGCCCGATGTGCAGGGCCCGGTACATTTTGAACAAATAATTCTAAAAGCGTTTTGATCAGATCGGGACTACGGTCTGGATTAAATTCCTGGCCAGGATCCAGACCGAAAATATCAGCCACTACAGACAGGGCTAAGGGGTGTCCATGGGTAAATTCCATGACCCGTCGCACCATGGGCTCAGGAATGTTTCTCTTTAATAAAAATGTTCTGGAAAGTTCCGGACTTAGATTGCGGATCTGAATGGACTTCATGTATTTTTTCCACCCGGGATCCATAGTCCAGGCCAAAGCAGGCGGGTTTCTGCCGAGGATCACCGTACTGAAATGGGCAGGCAATTGTGGTAAAAAACGTTGTCTCACCCAATCATCCAGGGGCTTCAGCTTTTCATAAGTATCTACGAAAAGTATATAGTTTTGCGAAAGTTTATCCAAAGCCTCAAAAACATTTTCAAAAGGTCGCAATGGTAATTTATCATGAAGTGCTTCGATAAAACTGGAAGGATGTGCATTGATTTCCCTGCCATCCAGATGAATAAATGGAAACCCGAGATCGGCGCAGAGCTCCATACATTTTTTCATCAAGGTGGTTTTTCCCTGTCCCCCCGGTCCATAAAAATATAACAAGTGGTAAGCCGGCTCTTTTTTAATCATAGCCTGGAAAAGCTGGAGTTCAGCCTGCCTTCCTACGAATGCGCTCTTTCTATCGCTATCAAGAATATCAGATAGTTTGGCGCACATTATAGCAGGCTGGTTGAATAGATTTCAAAATTGAATATAAGAAAAAGCCAAAAATATCAATATATCAATGTATTTTTCAGCAGTTTAGATCATACTTATGACCCCAAAAATAAGTTCACTTCATACCCGGTTGAGGCAGTTTGCCGATCATCTGATAGAAGAAGAAATGCGGGTTTATCATGAGTTAGGTATCAATATTCCACACCGCTGGCATGCCATTCTCCAGATTTTTAACGACGAAGATCGGCCGTATACTATAACTGAATTGGCAGATATCCAAAATAAAACGCACCCGGATGTAGTCTATACGGTCAATCAAATGTTGAGACATGGACTGGTCAAAGAAATGTCTGATCGCAATGATAAACGGAAAAGATTTATCAAAGCCTCTGAAAAAGCTCATCAACTCATCATAGAACTCAAACCTGCCTGGCAGGCCACTCAGGACGCCACTAATTTCTGGGTCAAAGAAGTAGCCCCGGATCTTTGGTTAAATATTGAAGCCCTCAACAACTCCTTAGAAAAAAAGAGTTTTTTCCAACGGATTAAAAAGGAAAAAAAAAGGGCAGACCTCCGCAATGTTCAACTCATTCGGTTTGAGGATGTGCAGAATGGCCAGATTCTCATACAGAATTTCTGGAACCAATTTAAAAACAAATATTTCAATATTGATGAGATGGACAATTACATGCTCAATGTTGAAGAACATCTGCTTAAAAATCAGGGTGTAGTCTACTTTTCACGTTGGGGGGAATCCATTATTGGATGTATTTGTTTAATCCGACGAAGTTTCCGGTTCGGGGAAGTGGTGCACTTGTGGGTCGATGAAGGTTTTCGAAGAAGATATGTAGGCACCAGCCTGATGAATAAGACCATAGCAGCTGGAAAAGAAATGGGCGTAAACGCTTTATTTGCACAAAGCCACCCCAAGTTGGTAGCTGCCAATGCGATTTTGCAACATGCCGGGTTCACCACCAGCGATCATTTTCCAAAAGCCGCCGAAGAATTTTCCAATATGCCTATGATCCTGGTTAAAGACATTTTATAAAAATTATCCCGCTTATTCGCCGAGCCAACCCGTTTTATTTTCCGATTTTAAATCCCGACTCATTGAATTCCGACCGGATAAAAAAAATCACCCTCTACCCTTTCGACATCCGGTTGACCGATCCATTTGTAATTGCGTTGGAAACTATAACGCATGCACACAATGTATTGGTCCACCTACAATGTGAAGACCCTCTTTGGAACGGATGGGGCGAAGCGAGTCCTTACCAGACTATTCAAGGAGAAAACCAGGCGACCCAGTTGCTCACCGGTACCCTGATTGCAAAATCATTAATTGGCAAAAGGGTTATGGATTTGACTTCCTGCATCGAACAATTACACTCCACTATTGCATTCAACTGGTGTATAAAGAGTGCCTTTGAAATGGCATTACAGGACATTTATGCAAAAATCCAGGATAAACCTTTATATAAATTGTTGGGTGGTCAGGTAAAAGTTTTGAAAACCGATATGACTATTGGGATTGCATCTCCTGAATCCATGGTTGAATCCGCCTGCCGGTTTGTACAAAAAGGATTTACCGAAATAAAATTAAAATTGGGAAAAGCACCTCATCAAGATATCTCCAGGGTTGAAAAAATCCGCAGTGCCCTGGGACCTCTTATCAAACTCCGTATCGATGCCAACCAGGGATGGAACCCGGAGGATGCTGTTTCCGTGTTGGAGGAAATACATCAATATTCCATAGAACATTGTGAGCAACCGGTTAGTGCCAGGGATATTCAGGCTTTAAAAAAAGTCCATAAACAAAGTCTTATACCTATCATGGCTGATGAGTCTTTGTTTGACTCCAACGATGCACTGGCCCTGATTACATTGAATGCATGCAGTCAGTTTAATATTAAACTGGGTAAATCCGGAGGTATTCAGGAAGCCCTTAAAATTTTACACCTGGCTGAACGCCATGGACTGCCGTGCCAGGTTGGATGTTTTAGTGAAAGCAGAATAGGGATCACCGCTCTGGCTCACCTGGCGGTCTCTTCGGATCAAGTGGTTTATTATGACATGGACAGCCCTTTGATGCTGAGCGAGGATCCGGTGATAGGGGGTGCCCTTTATAAGCGTACTAATGAAATTCACCTGGATGATAGTCCCGGGTTGGGTTTGCAGGTAGATCCCTTGTTTTTGAAAACATTGTCAAAAATCGAAGTTGATTGATCTGGTCTGAATCGAATTTAAAGACCAACCGGGGCCAACGTAACCTGAAGGCCATCAAGACTTGCATTGATTTTTATCTGACAGCTTAACCGGCTATTTGTTTCTACATAAAATGCCTGATCTAGCATTGCAAGTTCATCCTCACTGGGTGGAGGCAAGTCATGGGTGCTATTGACATATACATGACAACTTGCACACAGGGCCATTCCACCGCAGGTACCGGCAACAGGCAGATTGTTAGCTTTAGCCAGTTCCATCAAATTGAGGTCAATTTCAGTAGGTACGTCTATATTATGAAAAACCCGGTCCCGGTCTATAATCTGTATGAGGATATCTGACATGTAATATTACTTAAATTACAAAACCTGAATAACTATTTATTGGTTCCATTTAAATCCATTGGAAAACTGGCACGATGGAGTAATGGTGATCTTTAAAACGGCTGTCAAAATAAAATCGGATCCACCCATGGGCATGCACTTGGACCCCGGTAGTGATTTTATTGCGAGACATTCGAAAGAAAAGATTTCTTTGAAAAGGCATGCAAAGCAAAATTGGTTATTCAAAAAATGGAATGCCCGGAATAGAGTTCTATTCAAAAAATGGAATGCCCGGAATAATATTTCTATTCAAAAAAAGGCATTCCTGGCGTAGCGTATTTTTTCATTCCTTCTTCATTGATTTCGACGCCTACCCCGGGTTTTTCAGAAAGAGGTATAAATCCTTTGTCGACCATATCTCCATCATAGCGGATAATTTCCTTAAACATTGGGTTGGTATGAAAATAAATTTGCCATTCCAATATCATAAAATTCGGCACTGAAGCACAGACATGGCACGAGGCCATCGCCCCCAGGAAAGAAGCTACCATATGTGGGGCAAACGGCACATAATACAAATTCGCCAGATTGGCTATGCGCTGGCCTTCCCCCAGTCCACCCGCCTTTTGCAGGTCAGGCATGACAATATCCACTGCATTCATTTCAAGCAATTGTCTGAAACCATGAGCCAGGTAATGATTTTCCCCGCCACAGATTGGTGTGCTGGTGGAGTCGGCAATCTTTTTATAAGCTTCCGGGTTCTCTGCAGGCACCGGTTCCTCAAGCCACATCAGATTCAATGGTTCAAAAAGTTTTGCGACCCGTTCACCGGTAGTGACATCGTATCTGCCATGCATATCTACACAAATATCAATATTGGGACCAACTGCCTGTCTTGCAGCCGAGATTTGATCGAACATCCGCTTAAGCTCAGCTGGGCTGGCGGTCCAATTGTAGCGATCGTATTTATTCGGGTCATTAGCTTGATCGACATCAAATTTTATAGCATTAAAACCCATTTCAACTGCTTGTTTCGCGGCCGCAGCAAATTCAGCTGGTTTTGGATTTTGACTTTGATAAAGTGCCGTATCCATATAAACCCGGATCCGATCTCTGAACTTGCCGCCCAGCAGCTGATAAACCGGCAACCCTAAAATCTTGCCCGCTAAATCCCATAGGGCTGATTCTACGGCCGAAAGCACGGCTACAAACATGCCGGACTGCGCACCTTCAAAGAATCCTGATCTCCGGATATCTTCAAACAATCGATGAACATTGAGTGGACTTTTACCTTTTAATCGTTCGCCCATCATTTTCACGAGGTGATAAGTGCCCGGAGTCGCATCAACACCTTCGCCGCAGCCCCAAACATCCTGATTGGTGTAAATTTTTACAAACAAACTGTGGCCATTTCGTATATACCCACACCGGATCTCTGTAATTTTTATATCGGTTGGCATGGAATATTGCTGATTGCGCTGGACCGCAGATTGAAATCCCTGTCCAAAACTAAGTCCTGGTGCAGCTGTCAACCCAGCTACTGCCATACTTTGGGTTAAAAATTGTCTTCTGTTTTTCATTACCAGGTACGGGTTTTTAATAATTCCTGAATTTGTTCTTTAGGGACCGGAAGTTTATCGATGTGGGTATTCAACCATTGAGAAAAATCTTTTTCAATATCAGCAGACCAACGGGAATCAATTTGTCCCGGTGTATACTTTTGTTCCCTCAACCTTTGATGCCCAAACATATCCCTCAATCTCACGACTTCTGAGGTTTTTACCACTTTCTCTGCCAAATGTGGCGGAATAAAGATCACTCCTCCGTCCCGGCCCAGAACTACATCACCAGGCAACACCGTAGCTTTGCCAATTCGGGTTGGGGTATTGATGCCGGTCAGGGTGGTATTCAATTCACCATCGGGATTATTGAGATGATGGGAAGGGTGGTAGGTTCTGAAAAATGAAGTAAATCCACCGATTTCACGCAACCCGTTGATATCCCGTATAGCGCCATTATACACTATTCCATTGCCTGATTTGGTAAAAATGGAATTTCCGAGGTTGTCACCAATAGTCGGTCCGTCTTCATGAGCGCCAAACTGGTCGACAACATAAACATCCCCTTTGACTAAAAGGTCTATAGGCCATGAGTTTTGAGATTTAACCCGGCCATCTTTATTGTGTCCGCGGTCATCGGTCACTCGTTGGATATCCGGGCGCCCTGGCATAAAAGTAGCTGTCAGTGCCCGACCAACCAATACACTGTCTGGGTTGATGACCTGCCAGCCATCATCGTATTGATGTTTGAAATTTTCCCCTTTCAAAACTGCCCAGGCTTCCTCGAGCGTGACCAGTTTCATTCTTTGCAATAAGGCGTCAGGTACTTTTGGCCGTCCATCAGCAAAACGATCACCTTTCCACAGCGGGGTAAGAAACATCAACTCGTCCCTGGAAATTTGTTGAGCCTGTATCGCAGAAAAACTATACCAGCATAGGTAAAAGATCACCTTGAATTTCATACAATTTTGTTTAAGTCCTATTTGTTATCGCTAAATTAAACATTTCGGGTACTTAATTACTCTAAAAATGATATTACTAGAAATGTCAACTGAAAATGGAGGGTTAGTTTGAACATTAGGATTTTTTGGCGAAACGGTAACCGGGTATCAAGTACCAATCAGTTCACTACGGCCGTTGAGAACAAATTGAATACATAGAACCACTCCGTGCTCTCAGAGCAATTTATAAAGAATAAACTGGTGTAATTAATTGTTCAAGGCTACCGCTCCTGCAACGATCTCCAATAACTCTTTGGTAATGCTTTCCTGACGTGCCTTATTGTAATTGATCTTTAATTCTTTCAGGAGTTCTTCTGCATTGGTAGTGGCTTTGTCCATCGCCGTCATACGGGCACCATGTTCAGAAGCAGAGGTATCTGTGATATAGCGCTTCATCTGGATTTTTAAAAGCGCGGGGATTAGGGATTCCAATACAATTTGTTTATCGGGTTCAAACAGATAATCCGCTTTGATCTTACCCCGTCCTTTAGTGGGTAAGTTGATTTTTGGAACCGGTAGATATTCTTCCACACTGGGAAACTGGGTGGCTGCATTTTTGAATTTACCATAAGCCACATAAATGCTGTCGTACTGCCCGGATTCGAAGCGCTGGATCAGGTCGATGACCAATTTATCCACCAAATCGGTCCGGATGGGTTCAATCAAAGGCACGTAATCTCCAATGATTTTACAATCGGGGAAATATTTCCGGAAATAATCATATCCTTTTTTACCGATGCAAAGGATAGTCAATTTACCTTCTTTCCGTTGTTCACTGAATTTTTCTTTAATTCCCGTCGCTGCCGCTTTAATGATATTGGTATTAAAAGCCCCGCACAATCCCCTGCTTGAGGTGATCACAATCATCAAGGCAGACTTTACTTCCCGGCGTTTGGCCAGGGTAAACTCTACTTCACCTCCCAAACTGGCAATGACATGTCCCAGGATTTCATTCAATTTGGTACTATAAGGACGCATCTGAACAATAGCCTGCTGTGCCCTGCGCAATTTGGAAGCTGAAACCATTTTCATGGCTTTGGTTATTTGTTGGGTATTGATGACCGATTTGATCCGTTCCCTTACTTCTTTTAAATTGGCGGCCATTCGATTATTTTTTACGGTAAATGCCTGTTAATTCCGAAGCCAGTGCCCTCAATTTGGCTTCACCATCACTGGTTAATTGACCCTTGCGCAATTCCGTTAATGTTTCCGGATGCCTTTTCTCCAGGTTGGATAAAAACATTTCCTCAAATTCTTTCATTTTTTCTACCGGCACGGTACTTAAGATATTATACGTACCCAGGTAAATAATGGCAATCTGATTCTCAACAGAAACAGGGGAATATTGTGGTTGTTTGAGGATCTCTACATTGCGTTTTCCTTTTTCCAAAGCTGCCTGGGTAGTGGCATCCAAGTCTGATCCAAACTTGGCAAACGCTTCCAGTGCGCGATATTGAGCCTGATCAAGTTTAAGGGTCCCTGCCACTTTTTTCATGGCTTTGATCTGGGCGTTTCCACCCACTCTCGATACGGAAATGCCCACGTTGATGGCAGGCCTGACCCCTGCATTGAACAAGCTGGATTCCAAAAAGATCTGTCCATCTGTAATCGAAATGACGTTGGTTGGGATATAGGCGGAAACGTCTCCTGCCTGAGTTTCAATGATAGGCAATGCAGTCAGTGATCCCCCACCTTTGATTAATCCGGCATTGACCAATGATTCAGGCAGGTCATTCATGTTGCGGGCAATATCATCGTTGCTATTGATTTTGGCTGCCCTTTCCAAAAGCCTGCTGTGCAAATAAAATACATCACCAGGATAGGCTTCGCGGCCCGGAGGGCGACGCAGCAGTAGCGACACTTCACGGTAGGCTACTGCCTGTTTGGATAAATCATCATAAATGATCAATGCCGGCCGGCCGGTATCCCTGAAAAATTCCCCGATCGCGCAGCCTGCAAATGGCGCAAAGAATTGCATGGGGGCAGGATCCGCAGCGGAAGCGCACACAATGACAGTGTAAGGCATGGCACCGTGCTCTTCCAGGGTTTTAGCCACATTGGCTACAGTGGAGGATTTCTGTCCCGAGGCAACATATATACAATATACAGGTTCTCCCCGGTCGTAAAATTCTTTTTGATTAATAATGGTATCAATGGCAATTGCGGTTTTTCCGGTCTGTCGGTCACCGATAATTAATTCTCGTTGTCCGCGGCCTATCGGGATCATGCTATCAATCGCTTTGATACCGGTTTGCAGTGGTTCGTTGACCGGTTGGCGGTAAATTACACCTGGTGCAATGCGCTCCAATGGCATGGAATAGGTAACACCCAGGATTGCGCCCTTACCATCAATAGGGCTTCCAAGGGCATCTACTACCCTGCCCAGATATCCTTCTCCAACATTGATGGAAGCGATTTTTCCGGTACGACGTACGATACTGCCTTCATGGATTTCATCCCAGGGCCCCATCAATACTACCCCTACATTATCTTCCTCCAGGTTAAGTACGACGGCTTGTACCCCATTTTCAAATTCGACCAGTTCTCCGGCTTCCACCATGGAAAGGCCGTAAACCCGTGCAATTCCGTCTCCTACCTGCAATACGGTTCCGATTTGTTCGAGTTCAGCCTGGGTTTTTAATCCTGACAACTGCTGTGTTAAGATCGCTGATATCTCATCCGGTTTAATATTTACCATAATCGTTTGCTAATTATATATTGAAGATTTAAGTTGATTTAAGTTGATCATTGTTGGACAGGGCTTTCCTCATCAGGTGAAGCTGATGTGCTACACTCGCATCATACAATTGATCTTCATATTCGAGGACAAAGCCACCTATAAGTTCCGGTTTGATCCTGGTTTCCAGATCGATATGGTCGCGGGTGGTGGCTGCACCGGTCAATTTTGATTTAATGGCTTCGATAAGTTCTTCCGTAAGGGGGGTAGCTGTACTCAGGGTAACCCTGGTCCTTTTATTTAAAGCTTCGTATTGAAGTAAAAAGTCTTCGACGATTTCAGGGGTATAAATTTCCCTGCCTTTTTTCAGAAGGATACTAAAAAAACCAAAGGTGATGGGGTCAAAATGGTTTTCAAAAATCGCTTTGAAGATTTGTTCTTTTTTCCCCGATGGTATGATAGGGCTTTTTAACAAAAGGACAAATTCCCGGAGCGAACAAGCCGTTTTTAAATTAAGTATATCCTCATAGATCCTATCCAGTTTGTTTTGGGCTATAGCAAAATCGAGTAAGGATTTGGCATAACGATATGAAATACGGGCTTGTGACATCAATTCAGGTTTAAATCATCCACCAGTCTTTTAGCGAAGTTTTGTTGTTCCGGGTTGCTTTTCAGCTCCTTTTGGATAATTTTTTCTGCGATATCCAGGGCTATCTGACTGACCTGATCTTTGACTTCGATCAGAGCGGCTTTTTTCTGATTTTCAATATCCATCATAGCGCCACTGATTACCTTGGTTGCTTCTTCTTTGGCCTTTTCCCTGGCTTCGTTAATGATGCTGTTTTTAGTTTCTTTGGCTTCCAACAGGATTTTTGCTCTTTCTTCCCGGGCTTCTACCAGAATCCTTTCATTTTCTGACTTCATATTGTTCATTTCTTCCCTGGCTTTTTTAGCCTGGTCAATCGCATCCTGGATGTCGGATTCTCTTTTTTTAAGGGATTCCGTGATAGGCTTAAAGGCAAATTTGCCTATAAGCCCCCAAAACAATAAGAAAAATAATAAGGTCCAGAAAAACAAACCGAATTCCGGTTTGATAGGACTAAAATCTGCCAGGTAAATCATGGTAAATCAACTTTATAAAAACTGCCTGGCAGGTACCAATCGTAAATACCAGGCAGTTTGATTTTGGAATAAGATTAAGCAGCCAGATAAGACAATAATAAGGCGATCAAAGCAGCACCTTCTACCAGCGCTGCTGTCAAAATCATATTAGCCCGGATATCACCCACAGCTTCCGGCTGTCGGGCAATAGCTTCCATGGCTTTCCCGCCGATATTACCTACGCCGATGCCGGCGCCGATAACGGCAAGACCCATACCAATAGCGGCAATTGAACCTGTCATAGTTTATAAAGTTTATATGAATGAATTAAAATTTTCATGTTGATTAATGATGTTTTTCTTCGGTGTGATGATGTTCTTCCGTAGCTGCTCCCAGATAAGAGGCTGTCAATAAGGTAAAAACATAAGCCTGGATAAAAGCCACCAGCAATTCAATGGCCATCATAAAGATGGAGAGGAGGCCTGAGCCGATTGAAGCCCCGAGTGAAGCGCCTACATTTTGGCCGGATTTACCAAATATAAAAATGAGGCTTACAAATACGACCAGGGTCATATGACCGGCGGTGATATTGGCAAATAACCGGAGCATTAAGGTCAGGGGTTTAATAAATACACCCAGGATTTCAACAGGGGTCAAAATTATTTTTACCCAGGCAGGTACACCGGGCATCCAGACGATATGTTGCCAGTAATGTTTATTGCCATTAATCGTGGTCAGGATGAAGGCCAGGAGGGCCAGCACCATCGTAACGCTGAGGTTACCGGTAACGTTTGACCCACCGAAAAAAGGCACCTGCCCAAACAGGTTGAGCCCAAGAATAAAAAAGAATAAAGATAGCAGGAAAGGAAAAAACTTCTCCCATTTGGCACCAATAAACGGCTTGGCGACTTCGTCGCGTAAAAATATGATTATTGGTTCGATGAGATTTTGAATTCCTTTGGGAGCCCTTCCAGGGTTGTTAGCGTAGGCTCTGGCAATACGGATAAACATCCAACCGAGCAATAGGCAGACCATCAGCATACTTAAAGCATTTTTACCGATTGAGAAATCATAAAATGAAGTGACCCCACCGCCGAACAAACCTCCATCTGCGGTACTTTTTTTATCAAGCAGATATTCCCTGTCCTGATAAACCACGTAAGGCACTTCAATTTTTTTCCCTTTATTGTTTGTAGCTTCTTTGTGGGTAAAATTTTCTATTTGTATCTCGCCGGATGGAAAATTAGCATCCACTACCCTCATCACCTGTCCCTCATGTAATACAAACTGATTATAAGCGACCTTTCCATCCCCATGACCAAAGGCATCAAAACCAAAACGGGAAGAGGAAAATATATCCCAGCCTTTACCCGATGTATATAATAAACAAGGTAAAGCCAGGTTAAATGGGCCTATGCTGTAGATATTTTGATCGGAAATGTGATGAAAGGCGGTCGCGGCTGGGTCAAATTCGTGATGAGTTTCATGTTCCCCAGGTGCGGTATGGGATGCGTCTGTATTTGCATCATGTTGAGTATCAGCAGCCTTTGAGGAAGTATCTCTATGAGCAGGGTTTTGTCCCTGATCCTGACCAATGGAAGGTAAAACTGAAATTGCAAATAATATACTGAATAACAGAGATTTATATATTGGCAACTGGTAAAATCGCATCATTTTCTTAAAATCGCTGCAAAGGTATGATATTAGCCGATAATTTTTATATTTTGACTATATAAATCAGGCCAAATTTTAGTCAATAAATTCTAAACAC
>JAWXBI010000120.1:0-40732 GCA_034439915.1 Saprospiraceae bacterium
ATTCCTGACCGTATACGACAGCATATCCTCATCAAACCGATAGCCGTTGTACTGATGGGTATTAATATACTATTATTGATTTATCGACTGAAAGAACCAGCAGAAAAACTGATGCCCTATTATCGTTATTTATATGATCGGGCACCGCCGTCCGGCAATGCTATTTTGGTGTTTTATTATGAACCCAACTCTACCGTTTTCACCAACAGCATCTATGGACCGGGCAACCTTCGTTTGACGTTTTACCGTCCTCCAAAGCTCAAACAGATCCCCATTCGAAACCCTTCGGAAATGGACCAATTCGATATATCAAAAACACAAAATTTTGTGATCAATGTCTATCCGACACTTCCTCCGTCACGCACAAAAAACCAGGGCCTGGCATTTAAATACTCCGCCTGGTTATTCTCTGATTTGAGAAAATTTCAATTTTTTAAAAAAACAACTTTACCCTGGAAGATTTTTTACCTTCAAAACAAATGAAGTGTCATTTTAGAAATTGGGGTCCTGGTCGGAAATGATTTAGTTTATGAAAATGGTGGGACAAACAGATCTCCCGGACCTGAAAATCGGACTAGATTCGGGTGTATGACAAATTGCAGGATTAAAGAATTTGAATAAAACGAGACCTGGAAGCCCGCCTGGCCAAGACGGACAGGGTTTTTAGTTGGTTTAATAAGGTTTCAAACCCTGTCCGCCGACAGGCGGGCTCCCAGGTCTTGTAAAAAAATCCAAAAACCTGCAATTTGTCATACACACCCTAGATTCCTTAAAACGGCGATGATTTATTTTTTTTCCTATATTTGAAAAACAATGATAAGGTCCAGCCATTTTTGCCATTTGTATTGTATGCCGCAAGGCATGCATTGATCTATATAACCCATTGTTTTTTACCGATCCTTGCCAAATTTTAATTTTTTTATTTATTCACTAATTTTTATTAATAACTTTTAATTTTTTTCTATGTCCAGTTACAGATTTGAAACGCTTCAGTTACACGCCGGTCAACAGATCGATCCGACCACCAAATCCCGGGCGGTCCCGATCTACCAAACCACTTCTTATGGTTTTGACAATTCCGACCATGCAGCCAATTTATTCGGTCTTCGCCAGTTCGGAAATATCTACACCCGCATTATGAATCCCACGACGGATGTTTTTGAACAAAGAATGGCAGCCCTGGAAGGCGGTGTAGCCGCACTTGCGACAGGTTCAGGTCAGGCAGCCCAGTTTATTGCATTAAATAACATCCTGCAGGCCGGTGACAATTTTGTGTCCACTAGTTATTTATATGGAGGCACCTATAACCAATTTAAAGTGGCCTTTAAGCGCCTCGGAATAGACGTACGTTTTGCAGAAGGAGACAATGCAGCCAGTTTTGAAAAACACATCGATGGGAATACCAAGGCCATTTACCTGGAGACCATTGGCAACCCTAAATTAAATATTCCGGACTTTGAAGCATTTGTCGCCCTGAGTAAAAAATATGATTTACCCATTGTAGTGGATAACACCTTTGGCGCCGGTGGATATCTTTTTCAACCTTTAAAACACGGTGCCCATATTGTCGTCAATTCAGCTACCAAATGGATCGGCGGGCATGGAACCAGCATTGGCGGGATCATCATCGATGGCGGTAACTACAATTGGGGCAATGGTAAATTCCCTCAATTTACAGAACCCAGTGAGGGTTACCACGGCCTGAAATTCTGGGATGTATTCGGAGAAGGCAATCCCCTGGGTATGCCTAATGTAGCGTTCAGCATTCGTGCCCGGGTGGAAGGTCTGCGCGATTTCGGCCCTTCCCTCAGCCCATTCAATTCCTTCCTTTTCCTTCAAGGCCTGGAAACCCTGAGCTTAAGGGTACAGCGCCATGTAGACAATGCCATGGCCCTGGCCACCTGGCTGGAAGGCCATGATAAAGTGGACTTTGTTTGGTATCCCGGACTCCCATCCAGCCCCTATCATACTTTGGCAAAAAAATACCTGACCAATGGATTCGGAGGTATACTGCAATTCGGTATAAAAGGTGGAATAGAAAACGGAAAAAAATTCATTGATTCCCTCAAATTGATAAGCCATCTGGCCAATGTGGGTGATGCTAAATCCCTGGCTATACATCCGGCTTCGACAACACATCAACAATTGAGCGAGACTGAACAGCAGGCCTCCGGCGTATTGCCCAATCTGGTGCGGATCAGTGCAGGTCTGGAGCATATCGAAGACATCAAAGCTGACATTCAGCAGGCCTTTGACCAGGTATTTGGATGAGTTGAGAAGCGGTGAAGTTTGGATGTCAGGCCCTTGTGAAGGCCTTGCAATATTGTTTTTTATAGATTATTGTATATAAAGAGAGCCGGAGCATTGCCCCGGCTCTTTAATTACCCTTACTCTGTTATAGAAACTATCTCATTTTTCCTATCCGTAGAGCCAAACTGCAAGTAGGGTTTTGATTATTTCTAAACCCATTGTATTGAAAGAGTACGGCAATCGGGATAAGCATTATAGATCAGTTGGAATATATCATTTACCGGATTTGTGCTCTTTGGCAAATAGAATGGAATACACCATCTTATTTCAGAATTAATTTCAGGGCTACAGCTTTTGAATTCCAATAAACATTCATATAATAAAACCCGGCTGGCCGGTTTGAAATATCAAATTTTAAAAGATAGCCGTCGTCTTCATATATTTTCTGTCCCTGGGCATTGTATATTTCAATCGATTCTGGTGGATTCAAATTACCATAAAGCTTCAACTGGAAGTAGCCGTCTGAAGGATTTGGATATACTACAAGCGCAGGGAGATGATTACCGCAATTTTTAACTGATATGGTTTTGCTGTATTCAACATGTCCATTAAAGTCGGTTTGTTTTAGCCTGTAAAATGAAATCTCGCTGCTGGGTCGAAGATCAGTGAGGGTATAATGATGCAGGTCGAAGGTAGTACCGTTCCCTCCAACCGTTCCCACCTGTTCCCAATTCCGGTCAACTCCACTTCTTTCAACACTGAAAAAATCATTATTGATTTCACTGATGGTCATCCAGGACAACACGACCTGTTGTCTTTTGCAAAGTCCTGAAAACGAATATAAACGGATGGGGAATGAGGCTACAGATCCTGGTATATTTATGACGTCTTCGTAAACCGATGCTGCTCCAAGCGTAGACCACATGTTTCCCTCCAGGTTTCCTCCTACTCCCATAGAAATGGCCCCGTTGTTTGCTATCATGCGCCCTTTCATAATAGTTGTGGCAGCCATGGATATGGCACCTTCAGATATCCAGAATATATTACTTGCAGATGCACCATTAATCAAGGTTACTGTGGCACCTGCACCCGTGGTCAGTGCTCCTCCAAACTTAAAAATAAATACGGCATTCGGATTCCCCTGACCATCCAAAACCAGGTTTCCATCTACGGATCCCGCTGCAGCAATAGAATAAACTCCTGGCGTTAATGTTTCCCCGAGGCCAAAAACGGCTGCATGTTCTGTGGAAGTTGGAGGGGTAAAGTATAGTTGAACATAAGCAGCGTCCAGATCAATGGTAGCTTGCGCAGTAGCCGCATTATCGATTTCAAAACTTCCGTTAACTACACTGGGTGGATCGAAACCTGTGATTGCGCCCACTTCTGTTCCGATATCTCCCGTAATATTTGAGGTGGATGTATTGTCAATTGCTCCTCCCGAAGTAAAGATTGCAAAATTCGCTACGGTACCGAGGTTAGGGGTTTCACCCGGATTTAGAAAGGGGAATGGGGTGAGGGATATCCTGGAAGCATAGATACTGGCTTCCCCAATGGTGGATAACATCCTGCCGACTAAGTTCCCACCTGCCCCCAATGAAATGGCCCCATTGTTCGCGATCAAAGTGCCTTTCATTGCAGTTGATGCAGCCATGGAGATGGCCCCTTCTGCTATCCAATACACATTGGTTGCCTGGGCACCATTGATCAAGGTAACCGAAGAACCAGCCCCGGTAGTAAAAGCCCCGCCGAACTTAAAAATAAATATAGCGTTAGGATTTCCCTGGGCATTGAGTATAAGGTTTCCGGCCAATGAGCCCGCCGCAGCGATTGAATATACCCCGGCAAGGAGCGTTTCTCCTCCTCCAAATACCGCATCATGATCAGTGGAGGTTGAAGCAAGTATTGAAAAGTTGCTGGTAGGCGACTTGCAGATCAATCTTAGCTTGCATTGTGGCCGCATTGGAGGATTCAATATTGCCATAGACCACCGTTGGCGGACCAAACCCTGTGATGGCGCCGACATCTGTACCGATATCCCCATTGACGTGTGAAATACCGGTATTAACCAAGGCTCCCTCCGATGTGAATAAAACAAAGTTGGCTATCGATCCCAATTCCGGAGATTGGGCACCAGTAGTACTCATGCCTGTAAATATTGTAAGGAGGATTATAACAAATATTTCAAATCGTGCCTTCATTTTTATTGAATTTTAATTTGATAGAAAGAGAATAAAATAAGATGACCCTCCACCAGGGTGGTTTGATTATCAAAAAGCCTATAACCTTGGTTTCCTTTTAATGGCCATTTGGCCATGACGTAATCAGGTCCAACTTATTTATTCTGGTATCGGGGCAATTTAAAATATGCTCTCTCCCAAATGCGATCAGGAAAGTTTGCAATAATCTAATGGTTTCGTAACATGCCTGAGCAGTTATCGCGTAATTGGTATCTCTTACCTGTAAAGTTCGATCCAAAGTATGTTCATTTCTGTTACAAAAATCTATAAAAAATTTACATAAGTCCCACTTCATCATTCGATCCGATGCGTCGGATTATTCGATCAGATGCGTCGGATCATTCGATCAGATGCGTCGGATCATTCAATTTTATTCGATTTTATTCGATCCGATGCGTCGGATTATTTGATCCGATGCGTCGGATCATTCGATTCCGGCTTATCCTCCGAAATCGTCGAAAGCTATATTTTCCTTAGGTACACCCATGTCATCCAATAACTTAATGACGGCAGCATTCATCATGGGCGGACCACAGAAATAATATTCAATTTCTTCCGGTTCGGGGTGGGTTTTGAGGTAATTATCATACAACACTTTGTGTATAAATCCGACAAATCCGTCCCCTTCACGGTCATCCATGTCTTTGCTGATTTTCCAGTTGTCTTCTGGCATAGGTTCAGACAAGGCGATATAATATCTGAAATTGGGAAATTCCTTCTCGATAGCACGGAATTCCTCAGTATAAAATAGTTCGCGTTTCGAGCGGCCTCCATACCAATAGGTCACTTTGCGATCCGTGGTTTTCAGGGTCTGAAACAAATGGAACAGATGGGACCGAAGAGGAGCCATACCAGCTCCCCCGCCTACATATATCATTTCTTTTTTTGTGGGTTTAATAAAAAACTCACCATAGGGTCCACTGACCATTACCTTATCCCCGGGTTTGAGTGCAAACGTGTAACTCGAACATATACCAGGATTGACATCCATCCATCCGTTGGTCTTTTTATCCCAGGGTGGAGTCGCTATACGGATATTGAGTTTGACGATATTACCTTCTGCTGGGTGATTGGCCATAGAGTATGCCCGGAAGATTTCTTCTTTATTCACCATCTTAAGCGGCCACAAATTGAATTTGTCCCAGTCGAGTTTAAATTTATCCGGACCGATCGGGTCATCTGGGTTGGGTTTAATATCAAAATTTTTATATTCCACTTCTGTCGCAGGTACATCAATTTGAATATAACCACCAGATTGAAATTCCAGGTTCTCACCTTCAGGCAATTTGACTACAAATTCTTTTATAAAAGTGGCCACATTGTAATTGCTGACCACTTCACATTCCCATTTTTTGATGCCAAAAACTTCTGCAGGTACACGGATGTGCATATCCTGTCTGACTTTCACCTGGCAGGCCAGTCTTTTATGATCGGCAGCTTCTTTACGTGATAAGTGATTGAGTTCAGTCGGCAATACATCTCCTCCTCCGCTATCTACATGACACTCGCACATGGCACAGGTACCTCCACCTCCGCAGGCGGATGGAAGAAATATCTTTTCACCGGCCAGGGTACTTAACAGACTACTGCCGGGTTTGACTTTTAAAGGATTGGCTTCTTCCCCATTGATGATAATAATGACATCGCCCTGGGCGACCAGTTTTTTCTGTGCATATATTAATCCGAATGCCATGACCAGCAAAAGGACAGAAAACGCAATGATTGCCCAGAAGACAAACATCAAATCGATCAAAAACACCATGATTTGGATTTTGGTAATGATTATTTAGCAAAATAAGTGGCAGGGTTGATACCCATCAGGCTCATGAAAGCAATGCCCAGGAAAGCAGTAATGATAAAGGCAATGCCCAGTCCCCTCAATGCAGCCGGCACGTGACTGTATCTCAGTTTTTCGCGGATAGCCGCCATAAGCACAATGGCCAGGCACCAGCCAATACCGGAACCAATTCCGTACACCATAGATTCAGAAAAATTATACGACCTGGCCACCATAAATAACGCTGCACCAAGAATGGCACAGTTCACGGTGATCAATGGAAGGAAAATCCCCAGTGCATTGTATAATGATGGTGAATATTTTTCTACTGCCATCTCAACGAGTTGCACGGTTGCTGCAATGCTGGCAATAAACAAAATAAACCGGAGAAAGGTAAGGTCCATTTTAAAAATCCCGTTTGGTCCCAGGACCAGTTCTCCGATAACCCAATTGATAGGAACTGTAATCGTCAAAACAAAAATGACGGCTACCCCGAGACCAATAGCTGTTTTCACACTCTTAGAAACCGCCAAAAAAGAACACATGCCAAGAAAATAAGCCAATACCATATTTTCGATAAAAGCTGACCGGATAAAGACGTTGAGGAGTTCCATGATTCGTTTGAATTGAGTTTAAATAAATTAAGAGATGTCTACAAGTTTTGCTTCCCGGCTCCTTTGTATCCAGATAATGGTGCCGATTAAAAACATAGCAGCTGCGGGGAGTACCATTAAGCCATTGGGTTGGTACCAGCTCAACAGAGCACTTGACTTGGTATTGATCAAAAAATCCGAGGAAGGACCTACGATTTTATACCCCATCAAGGCACCCCGGCCGAAAAATTCCCGGATTGCAGAAATAGCCACCAGAATCCAGGCATAACCTAATCCATTGCCAATACCATCTAAAAAGGATTTCCAGGGTTTATTGGCCATGGCATATGCTTCCAACCTTCCCATAACAATACAATTGGTAATGATCAGTCCAATAAAAACGGAAAGCTGTTTCCAGACATCGTATGAAAAAGCTTTTAGAAAGAGCTCAACAATCGTAACCAGGGCTGCAATTACAACCAATTGAACAATCATCCGGATTTGTTTCGGAATTCCGTTGCGGAGTGAGGAAATAACCAGGTTAGAAAACCCGGTTACGGCTACTACTGAAATTCCCATAATCAAAGCCGGCTTCACCAAAGTAGTGACCGCCAGCGCAGAACAAACGCCTAAAACCTGAACTGTAATAGGGTTGTCCATATGGAGCGGATCAGTGATCAGTGAGCGCTCTTTTCTACCCCACCATCCTTCTTTAGGAGCTAAAGGAACTGTGGTTTTGATTGCAGATTCAGCCATAGTATTGAATTATAATTTTAGTAATTACTTTTTTAAACTTTCAAAATAAGGTAGATAAACTACTATTCCGTTATTAAGCATGTTTGATACCCCGGTTGAAGTGATCGTTGCCCCTGAGATGGCATCCACCTGATGTGCCACATCTTTGACACCTCCTTTGATCACCTCTATTGAAACAAAATTTCCATCCTTAAGGATTTGTTTCCCCTTAAAAGAATTGGGAAAATTTGCATTGTCCTTGATTTCTGCACCCAATCCGGGCGTTTCGGCCAAATGGCCAAAAGATGCTCCCACTACTGTATTAAAATCATCACTGAGTGCAATATAACCCCAGATTTTATCCCACAACCCATTTCCCCTGACCGACATCAGGTAGATGTTGCCTTTTTCTCCTTTGTAAATAAACAAAGGATACCTTCTTTTTTCCGCCGGTTTTTTCTCCTCCACGGCCAGATCTATACTTTCCGCATCCAGACCATTAATTGGGTTACCACTTGCATCCAAAGCTATTTTGTCCACCTTTTCTTCAAATAGTTTATTGATTTCTTCCAGCTTCATTTTAGATGGGTTTACACCGATCTGGTCCTGAATGGATCCCAATATATCTTTCTTTTTAAAAAAGGCTTCGTTGGAATCGTGAAGGGGCTTGAGGCCATTAACCACAAAAGCCAGGGCAACCGAGGTGACCAGGGCCATCACCACGGTATAGATGAGGATGTATCTGTTGTTAAACACGGCTTAATCTTTTTTTCATATTTGATTCAACAATAAAATAATCGATCAGTGGTGCAAAGGAATTCATAAATAAGATCGCCAGCATCCAGCCTTCCGGGTAGGCGGGATTCATGACCCGCACGATCATACCGACCACTCCTATTCCGAAACCATAAATCCATTTACCCGTATTGGTAGCGGATGCGGTAACCGGATCAGTAGCCATAAATGCCATGGCAAAGAAAAAACTGCCCATATAAAAATGATAGATCCAGGGGACATTCATATACGCATTAAATCCCCAGGCATTAAACAACATACCAGTCAGTGCACAGCCCAATACCATGGACAACATGATCCTCCAGCTGGCGATGCGCATAATAATCAGCATCAACGCACCGATGATGATTAATGGTTTTGATGTTTCTCCAATGGACCCCGGAATAACTCCCCACCATAGCTCGGAGGGGCTGTATTTCTGCGTAACAGCTTCCCAACCTCCATGGGCAGCCAGGGCCAAAGGCGTGGCTCCGCTAAACCCATCCACCACCACCCCTTCGGGTCCGAAAGTGGTCCAACCCAAGCTTGCCCATAATTTATCAAAAAGACCCATCACCCAACCTGACCCTCCATAATCCGTGGTAACCTGTCCATTGGTAAAGTCCAATCCGGCTACCCAGGAATTGTCCCCCGAAATTTCTCCCGGGTAAGCAAAAAATACAAACACCCTGGCTACCAAAGCAATATTCCAGATATTCATACCTGTACCTCCAAAAGCTTCTTTAGCAAACAAAACGGCAAAAGCAACGGCAATGGCCAATATCCATAGTGGAATATCGGGAGGCATGATCAGGGGTATCAGCGCTCCGGTTACTAAAAAGCCCTCCTCAATGGCATGGCCTTTTTTATAGGCAAAATAGAACTCTACCCCTAAACCGACGACATGGGTGACTATCCAGATCGGAAGCATTTTTGTTAATCCAAACAGTACCTTTAGATGGATAGCCTCAAAATAACCTTCATGAATACCCAAAGCGAGGAAATGCTGATGGCCTATGTTATAGGTACCAAATATATAGCACAATTGCATGGCTAATACCACCATAGCCATAGTCCTTTTTAAATCAATTCCGTCCCTCACGTGGACGCCGCCTTTATTAACTGTTGCCGGTTGATATAAAAACGTAAACAATCCATCATAGACGGTATGTAAAAACGGACTCTTCTTTTTGTCCGGTTCCAGTTGTTTTATTTTATCAATAAATGCCATAACGGTGTATCCTGATATTTCTCTTTTTCAATATGGTTAACTTTCTGAATGGATCATATTCAAACCCTCCCTCAATAACGATTGTAAGGGTTGTTTTGAAGTGCAGGCAAATTCACACAGTGCAATGTCTTCTTCTGCCAGTTCCTGGATCCCCAAACCTTCCATCCGGTCAATATCTTTGGTGATGATGGCTTTCATCAGCAATTGAGGGTAAATGTCCATAGGCAACATGGGTTCATACTGGCCGGTCATGACAAAAGCCCGGGGCTCGCCGTTGGTATTGGTATCCGCATCAAACTTGATGTCTCCGAGTATTTTATTAGGAAAGACACCGGATACGGTGGGCATAATCCTTGGAAGGGCCCAGCCAAACAATGTTTCGTGATTTCCTTCCGGAATGGCACTGATCTGATCATTAAAATAATGGGAGTATCCCTGGGGCGTTTCCTGAAGGCCACTGAACACATCCCCGCTGATGAGTCTGCTGTTTTCTTTTACCCGGTTTGCCGTCAGATCTGCCAGGGAAGCCCCGATATAGGTTTTAATATATCCAGTAGTTAAAAACGAACTCCCGCCAATGCTGAGTAATCGATCAGCCTCATGACGCTGGCGCAAAAACAAAGCTCCTATGCTGATCACCTCCTGGACACCAAGGGTCCATACCCTGTGTCCTTTTTTAATGGAATCGATATGATGGATCTGTATACCGACATTACCTGTCGGATGTTTTCCTGCAAACCAATGCTTTTCAACACCGAAAGACGAGGTAAATGCCTCCGAAGGAGGTTGGGTACCTGAAGCATCCAGTCCGAGGTGCACTTTGCCCCCCGTTAATTTATTCAGCACATCCAATCCTTTCTGAAATTCAGTCTCTTTGCCCCTTACTACAAAATTCAAATCTGGCGCCAAAGGAGCGGAATCAAAACAGGAAATAAATATATTCTTCGGGGCCTGATGGGTATTGGCGATGGTTCCAAAAGGCCTTTCTATAATCATTGGCCATACCCCGGCTTCGCACATATAGTTCACAATTTGTTCGCGGGTAGCTGTACCCAGGTCAAACGGCAAAAATGGTTTATACCGGATCGATTTATCTGCTAAGAGGACAACTGTAGAAATGGCTCTTTTCTCACCCCGGTTGACTTCGATGACCTCCCCGCTGACCGGGGCAACAATCACTACCTGTGGATTATTTTTATCGAAAAATAAGACGTCACCTGCCAATACTTCCTGACCCGGTGTTACAATCACTTTGGGTATCGGAGGCAAACCCCTGAAATCCATTGCATTGATTGCGTAGCGACTTACCGTGGATTCGAGTATTTGTTGTTCCGGCTCACCATTTAAAGGAAGGTCATAACCTTGCTTAAGGTAATGGATCGGCGCATCGCGCACATAAGCATTGGGTTTTTTATGAAACCAATTTCGGATCTGGGGAAAAATAGAATAGGCGGAAATATCCTTTTCACCAGACCTCATGGCCTGTATTTGGAGCAGCTTTTCTGCTATCAGGAGTATAAACCCAAACAACAACACGATGATGGCCACCAAAATGAGACGGCTCATAATGGTGTTGGTATCAGAAGTCGTTTGCGCGTAGGAAGTTTCGAAAAATAGAATAACCAGAAGGGTAGGAAAAACTACCCGATAATTTGTTTTGTTCACAAATCAAGATTTAATCGTGCGCGGCAAAGTTACAACAAGCAACAAATTATAACTTCAAATAACTGGATGATATGCTAAGCTTAGGTCCCACTCTTTAACTATTTAGAATCAGTCTAAACAAATTTTGAAATGAATATTCAATTATTAAGAATTTAAAATTACATATCATCATTATTCTTAATATAAGGATTATGTAGTACTTTTCCACCGGTTATCATAAGTTAACATGGGAGAAAACAAAGTAAACAAACCTAACAGCCATAAAGACCTTCAGAAGTTTACCAAAGCGCTTTTACAAGATGTAAAATCCTTTGAGTATATGCTGGACCACCATTGGTTTGAAAAAGGCATCCACCGCATAGGGGCAGAGCAAGAATTGGTGATCATTGATTTAAACAATTACCGGCCGGCTCCCATCAATTACAAAGTAACTCCGCACCTCGAGAAATATCCCTGGCTGGATACCGAGTTGGCCATGTTTAACCTGGAAACCAATTTTAAGCCCAGGGAGCTGAAGGGCAATTGTTTTACCCAAATGTTTGAAGAATCCAGCGAACAACTCGCCATTATCCGGGAAGCATTGGTGCCTTTTAATGCGGACATCCTTCTGACGGGCATTATACCCACCATTAGGAAATCCGATTTGGATTATAAATTCCTGACTCCCAAAAAAAGGTATCTGGCCTTGATGGAGGCGATCAGGCAACAATTGCCCTCGGATGCTTTTGAGCTCAGGCTCAGTGGCATTGACGAATTGCTCCTCAAACACGATTCCCCGCTATTAGAAGCCTGCAATACCAGTTTTCAGGTACATCTTCAGGTTGCGCCGAATGAATTCGCTAAACTTTACAATATCAGTCAGACATTAGCCGGCCCGATGATTGCTATAGCCGCCAATTCACCCTTAGTGTTTGGGCGACGATTGTGGCATGAATCCAGGATCGCCATGTTTCAGCAAGCCATGGATACCAGGGGGTCCAGGGCCAATATGCGGGAACGAAGTGCCCGGGTCCATTTTGGTCAAAACTGGGTCAATGATTCCATACTGGAGATCTATAAGGAAGATATTGTGCGTTTCCGCGTTTTGCTGGCCGCCGATGTCAATGAAGATTCATCTCAGATGATCCAGCAGGGTAAGGTGCCCAAACTGCGTGCCTTACAGGTACACAATTCGACGGTATACCGTTGGAATAGGCCTTGTTACGGGATCAGTGAAAATGGCAAACCCCATCTGAGAATAGAAAATCGCGTTTTCCCCAGCGGTCCCTCCGCGGTCGACGAGATAGCCAACTCTGCTTTTTGGCTCGGCGCCATGGTGGGAATAGCTGATGATATCGATGATATCCGAAAAAAAGTATCTTTTGCGGATATCTCCGATAATTTTGTGAAGAGCGCACAATTTGGTTTCGATTCCAAATTCAATTGGTTTGAGGATCAAAAAATACCGGCAGCAGACCTTATCCTTAAAGAATTGTTGCCTTATGCACGCGCCGGACTCAAAAAACAACATGTAACGGATCACGATATTGATACCTACCTGGGTATTATCGAAGAAAGAGCAAAAAAACACATGACCGGGGCCCGCTGGCAATTAAGGGCTTATACCAAATTGTTGGAACAAACAAATCGTACAGAGGCTTTGACGGTATTGACGGCATCAATGCTAAAACAACAAAAGAAAAATCTGCCCGTCCATAAGTGGAAAATGCCAGAACTAAAAGATCTCCGGGACTACAAACCCCAACAACTACTGGTGGGCGATTTTATGACTACGGACCTGATGACCGCTCAAAAAGACGATATTATTGATTTTGTTGCAGAAATGATGCAATGGAAAAAAATCCGGTACACACCGGTCGAGGATACCCAGGGTAAATTGGTTGGCCTGGTGACCTCCCGGCTTCTTTTGCAATATTTTACAGAAAGGAAAAAACTGCCCAAAACCGTAAAGACAATTATGATTAAAAAACCCATCACTGCCGCGCCATCCACTACGATTATGGAGGCCATGGCCCTGATGCGAAACCACAAAATCGGGTGCCTTCCCGTTGTACAGGACAACGAGCTCGTTGGAATTTTTACCGAAATGGATTTTCTGGGTATTTCGTCCCGGCTTATGGAACGGTTGAGCGAGCAGGAAAAACATATCGAAACGGAGGAGGTTTAGTGGTTAAGGGTAGTTTTGATAATCAATGCAATAAATTATTTACCACCCCCGAATACCAATTCAAATTTTAGTTAATTTATTGAATAAATCATTATCCATGAAAAGGCATTCTTTTATTCAAAATGGTGCCATCCTCATCCCTGCACTTTGGTCAGTGGACAATCTGCTCAAGTCCCTGCAGACAGACCCATGGAACATCAAAATGTTGACCAAAGAAATAGGAATATTTACGGAACGCGGAGGCACCATACTTTTTTATCTTTCCAAAAAAGGAAATGTAGTCGTGGATTCCCAGTTTCCTGAACAAGCTGACCATTTGATCTCCGAAATACAAAAGAAAAACGATTATCCTTTCGAAGTATTGATCAATACCCATCACCACGGTGACCATTCCGGCGGAAATATGGCGTTTAAAGATTTATTAAAGAGGGTACTTGCTCATTCCAATTCAAAAATAAATCAGATGAAGGTGGCCAAAGAGCGCAATATGGAAGCGACTCAACTTTTCCCCACCCAGACTTTCGACAACGTGTGGAGTGAAAAAATAGGTAAAGAGAGGGTTACCCTCCACTATTTTGGGGCCGGTCATACCAATGGGGACAGTCTGATCCATTTTGAAAAAGCCAATATTGTCCATTTAGGTGACCTTATGTTCAATAGGAGGCATCCCAATGTAGACCGCACTGCCGGTGCCAACATTAAAAGCTGGATAAATGTTTTGGAAGAAACAAACAAAACGTTTAATTCCAGGACCAGTTTTGTTTTTGGTCATGCCGCGGAAGGTTACGCTGTCACAGGTTCAAAATCAGACCTGACCGCGTTTAAAAATTATCTTACCGCCTTAATGGAACACACTGCTAAATCGATAGCCCAGGGAACTCCTCTGGCGGAATTGATCAAAACAACCTCCATACCCGGGGCTCCGGAATGGAAAGGAGATGGCATTGCAAGGCCGCTTACCGCAGCGTATGAGGAACTCACAACGGCCAAATGATGTTTGAAGAATTAAACCGGCCAGGATTATACTGGCATCAACCATATTAAACCTATACTTTTGCAGCTTATGAAATACATTCTGATCCTTTTTATCGTGGGATTTTCGCTTGCAGGTGATGCTCAAAACAGCAGCGCCACCTGGAATACCTTAGGGAAAATTACCTTTAAAAAAGAATTTGATGCCGCACTCGGCTTTAAAATAGACAAACCGATATTCAGTGAAGAAATATTGGCATTGTCCGGAAAAACGGTGGAGATCAAAGGATATATCATTCCTACGGATGGTTACAAGAGCCACACTGAATTTATCCTTTCAGCTTTTCCCTACAATATGTGTTTTTTCTGCGGTGGTGCAGGGCCGGAAACCGTGATGGAAATTTACGCCAAAACCCCTATTAAATTCACCTCAGAAGCCATCACGATTAAAGGCAAACTGGAGCTCAATGCCGATGATGTCAACCGTCTGATCTATGCCATGTCAGAAGTAGAACAAATCGACTCCAAGTGATCTGAGGCCGCGTTTAAGACTTGTCCCTGGGTGATTTGCCCCTGTTAATTTTAATATTAATATAACAATACAAGGCTAGGGTGTGTTTTTAATTGAAAGTATTTTTGTTATCAAATTATAATTGTAAAGTTTTATGAAAAAAATTATATTATTTGCCTTGTTAGGCGTATTCGCACTACAAACTCAGGCTCAAAATGCCAAACCCAGCCCGGCAATGAGTGCTGAAAATGATATTTTTAAAGTTACTTATGGTGCCCCATCAAAAAAAGGTCGGGAGATCTATGGTGGATTGGTGCCTTTCAATGCAGTATGGAGAACAGGGGCCAATGAAGCCACTGAAATTACATTTAAAAAAGATGTAGACTTCGCCGGTAAAATGGTAAAAGCAGGTACTTATACTTTGTTTACTATTCCAACCGCTACAGAATGGACCATCATACTCAACTCCGAATTAAAACAATGGGGTGCTTATGGGTATGATAAAATCAAAGACAAAAACGCTGCAGAAGTTAAAGTAAGCTCAACCATGGTGAATGACGCCCAGGAAGTCTTTACCATCAAAGCAAATCCAAAAGGATTCGACATCTTATGGGATAAAACCAAAGTAAGCATACCGGTGCTGGTCGCTCCGGCAAAATAATTTAGTTATTCCTTAGGTCTTATTTTAAAAGGCGGTAAAATGAAAATTTTACCGCCTTTTTATTTTGTGGTGAAGAATATTACGCTCGGTAAGGGTGGATAAAGATTTACAGATCCTGGCCCATTACCGGATGGGAAACAAACTAAAAATGGAAGCCTGGCGCCGTAATTCCAGCAAATTGTCAAAGGATTACCCCTAAGTGTAAACGTACGTATTCGGGCATTACTTTGGCAATAAAGCATGATCTCCCCTGATTACAGGAAGGAGGGGAATAAACAAAAAAATAAGGTGAGGTATTTGTCGAATTAGTTCTCTACAAAATACATATCGACCAGGCCTTTGTTTTTTGCAGGCAGTTTTCCCCGGTATTCGCATTTAAAAATATCCTTTACTTTTTGATAGGTTTCTCCGGAGATATTGATGCGCCCTTTTTCACTGGATTGTTCAAGCCGGGCAGCCATATTGACAGTATCCCCCCAGATATCATAAGCGAATTTTTTGCTTCCAATAACCCCTGCCGCAACCGGTCCCATATGCATTCCGATACGAACATCCATTCTGGCCAGCCCGGTCAATTCTCGTTCTTTATTCCAGATATCCAGCCAACCCTGCATTTCCTTGGCGGCGTTGATCATCTCAACGATTTGATTTCCTTTGCCTTCATCCGGCAACCCACCGGCAAACATATAACAGTCCCCTATGGTTTTTATTTTTTCTAAT
Source organism: Saprospiraceae bacterium (assembly GCA_034439915.1). GTDB lineage: Bacteria > Bacteroidota > Bacteroidia > Chitinophagales > Saprospiraceae > JADJLQ01. The sequence goes on from JAWXBI010000120.1 coordinate 16,294, forward strand.
TCATATTTGGCGATGATATCATCAAAAGCTTTGAAACAGGTATTTAATTGACCCAGTAATTTTTGGGGATCAGTTACTCCGGCAATCGTTGTAAATCCGACAAAATCGGCAAAACAAACCGTCACTTCTTCAAAATGACTGGCTTTGGTGAATCCATTATTTTTTAATTCGGAAGCTACTGAGGCCGGCAATATATTCAGCAATAAGGTATCCGACCGTTGTTTTTCAAATTCAATCATGGCATTTTTTTCCTGCAACAGTTTAGCATTTTGCCGGCTCTTAACGAAACCAAAGAGGCTGGAACCAAACAAGCCCAATAAGGCCAATGAGGTAGCGATATAAAAATTTCTTTTTGAACGGCTTTCACTCAGCATCAGTTCCCCTACTTTTAGTCGCTCCAAATTGAGGCTATCCTGGGATTGCATAAATGTGATGACTTCCTGTTGTTCCTTTTTGATAAGCTCGGCCCTCATTTGTTCCAGGGACATGAGGTTAATGGCTTCTTTCTTAATCTCGAGTTCGGCTTGAATCTGACGGCTTTCTTTCCGGAGGGTGGCCTGATCTTTTACCAGGCTATTGTGCAAGCTCAATTGCTCGGTCAGCGCTTTATTGAGGTCTTCCTTTTCGGTGGCCAGTTTTTCTTTTTCGTGTTCAATAGTGAGGATTTCTGTTTTTAAGTTTTCAGCCTGAGATCCCAATTGTTCGAGGGATTGCCCTTTTTTGATTTTAGAAATGGAATAATCGATGTCGGCGAGGGCTTCCTTATCGTTTTTTAAACTGGCCAGTATCCTCAATTGGTTTAGGTTGTCCAGTATGAGAGCGTGATTTTTACTACCCGCCTTAGTCAGGATTTCAATGCTTTTTTCAAAACGTGGTTCAGATTTTTTATTCTGAGCCATGAGAATTCTTCCCTGCCGGTTTAAAGCCAATGCCTGCAACTCGACGTTCTTCGATTTCCGTGCAGATTTTTCGGCTTCCTCCGTTAGGCTGAGTGCTTTGCCCAGGTTGCCTTGTTGGAATAAGGTGTCCGACAAAAGAATAAGCTGCATAATCTGATCATCAGTATACTTTCCTGACATGGAGTGGCTACTGGAAAAACTGTAGGCCTTGATAAAGCCAGGCAAAGAAACAGCAAGGCAAACAAATAGAAAAAGAGGAATTAATTTTTTCATGTTTAATTGAAGTTCCGTTGGCCTGGGCTAAATTACATCATTTGAACCAATATTCGAAACAATACCAACCTCTATTAATGTACGGCAATCTTTTATTATCGTTGAAACCAACACTTTTAACTTTTCAACGGACCGGGGATGGCGCAATCAATAAGCTCTGGCAAGAATCACCCGGCCATTGGAAGGTTTACCCGTGACCATACAGTAGCCTGCCTCTATGGTTTGATCAATTGGAATGCAACGGATAGTAGCCTTGGTTTCTTCTTTTATTTTTGCTTCTGTTTCCGCTGAACCGTCCCAATGACAGTAGAAAAAACCTCCGGGACTTTCTATTTTTTCTTTAAAATCTTCATAGGAATCGACATAATGGCTGTTGTCTGCCCTGAATTTTTTGGCTTTATTAAACAAATCCTGCTGCATATCCAGCAACAATTGTTCAATATACGGTACAAGTCCATCCATCGGAACGAGGTTTTTCTCCTTGGTATCCCTTCTGGCAACCTCTGCCTGATTATTTTCCAGGTCTCGCATACCAATCCCAATGCGGACCGGTACTCCGTACAATTCATGCTGTGCAAATTTAAATCCGGGTCTGTTCCTTTCGTCCCGATCATATTTTACACTTATCCCTTTGTCCTTTAAAGCGCTTAATATGGCTTCACAGCGCTCATCCAACAAGGTGGTAGGTTTAGGTATAGGAACAATCACTACCTGCAGCGGGGCCAGCCGGGGAGGCACGATCAGGCCCTCATCGTCGGAATGGGTCATGATCAATCCACCTACCAGCCGGGTACTCACGCCCCAACTCGTAGCCCAGACAAATTCATTGGTATTTTTTTCAGTGAGAAAAGTAACATCAAATGCCTTGGCAAAATTTTGTCCCAGAAAATGCGAAGTGCCTGCCTGCAAGGCTTTATTATCCTGCATCAGGGCTTCAATCGTATAGGTATCCACTGCACCCGCAAACCGCTCTGAAGGCGTTTTTCTACCCTTGATCACCGGTACAGCCATATAATCTTCAACAAATCGGGTATAGATTTCATGGATCCTTTCTGCTTCTTCGATCGCTTCGGCGGCAGTCGCATGAGCAGTATGGCCCTCCTGCCAAAGGAATTCAGTAGTGCGCAAAAAAGGCCGGGTCCGCAATTCCCAACGGACAACATTGGCCCATTGATTGATCAGCAAGGGCAGATCCCTGTAACTTTGTATCCAATCTTTATATGTGTGCCAGATGATGGTTTCACTGGTCGGCCTGACAATCAGTTCTTCTTCCAATAAAGCTTCCGGATCGACCACAACCCCTTTGCCCCCGGGATCATTTTTTAACCGGTGATGCGTTACCACAGCACATTCCTTGGCAAATCCTTCCACATGTTCAGCTTCTTTACTGAGAAAACTCTTGGGTATAAATAGTGGGAAATACGCATTGACATGTCCGCTGTCTTTAAACATTTTATCCAATTGGGCTTGCATCTTTTCCCAGATCGCATATCCCCTGGGTTTAATCACCATGCAGCCCCGCACGGCAGAATTGTCGGCCAGATCTGCCTTTTTTACAATGTCGAGATACCACTGTGCATAATTTTCTGATCTAGGCGTGATTTCTTTTGCCATATATTTTTTTAAGTAACTTTTTTGAAAAGAATTCGTCGATATAAAGTATGAAAAATCGAATATTGTGGTATTACTTGTTTTTAACTGTACCGCATTCCATTATTAAAGGTATTTAACACAATATCCGGGACAAATTTAATAATTTGCATGTTGATATATGTAGGCGTGCTTGAAATTGCTCAAACAATTAAAACAAAGCAAATGAAAAAAAGCTTTCTTTATGTGATGACCCTGGGTTTTCTATTCGGGTCCGGTTCAATCCAGGCTCAGTATGATGATGTTTACTACGGATCATCTTCCTCACGCAGCCGAACCAAACCAGCGAGCAACTCAAACTATTCTTCCAATTTACAGGAGGAAACTTACCAGGATGAATATGCCTCCGACGAATTTGATGATGAATCGTATAGTTACCTCGATGAGTATGATTATAATTACACCCATCGGATCCGAAGGTTCCACCGGCCATTGGAAGGACGAAGTTTTTATGATCCGTTTTATTGGGACCCCTGGTACTTTGATCCATACTACTATTCCCGGGGATTTGGATTTATCACCCCACGTATAGGAATGAATTTTTTCTCCTTTAATGATTTTAACCGCTGGAACAGATGGCAACGTTACAACAGTTTCAGATATTGGGATCCCTGGACATACAGCTATTGGTCATACGATCCATTTATGTTCAACCGGTTTAACAATTATTATTGGGCAGGCAATTCATGGTGCCCATCCAGCTGGTATACCAATCGATTTTATAACAACAATACCTATTGGGGCAACAGTTATAACGGTAGTTATCAACCCCGGTATTACACCGATAATAATGTTCATTTTGGTCCAAGACGTTATGGCGCTACCACCACCAGCGACCGGGGCCCTACAAGGTCTACTTCCAGAGTCTTTTCCGATCCCACAGACAGGACGGCAAATGATCCACTGAGGCGCACCAGTCCTCGTGATGCGGGGACGACGACCGTGGTGAGAGAAAGAAATCTTCCTATCGAAAGGAATAACCCTGTCCAACCTAATGGAAGTCAGGAAAGGGTCAATCCCAGAAGCCTGAACAATAGCAAAAACGAGTCTCCAAGGACAAAAGCAGAATCGACTGAACGGCCTAAAACGTTCAGGGACTATGATGACAACAACCAACCCAACAATCCCGGAACGAATCAACGGAATTCCCCCCGGTTACAAGATAATTCGAATCAGGAAAGGGTAAGGGTTCAGGAAAGCCCGAGAAGAAATGACAATATTTCTACTCCGCGCAACGACCCTCCATCCAGTACCAGTCCGAGTGTCAGTCCAAGAGTCCGGAATAACGACCTGGAGAGCAACAGGATAGAATCAAGACCAAGGACCAACGAACAGTGGCAACAACCCCGGGAAGTGTCACCCCGCTTTGAAACCCCCAGATCCGTTTCCCCCAGGAGTAATAATGATGGTGCTTCACAGCTCAGGTCAAATGATAATAATAATAGTTATCGGGCGCCTGAAAGGAATCGGGGAAATGATAATTTTTCAGGTTCTTCAAGTCCAAGAAGTTTTGGTTCGCCTTCAACTGGCAACAGCAACAATAACCATTCAGGCTCCTCGGGTTCTTCACATTCAGGCTCCTCGGGTTCTTCACATTCAGGTTCCTCGGGTTCTTCACATTCCAGTTCCCCCCGATCATCACCACGGAATCAATGATACTACCAGACTGATCCGGAGATCATACCGGACTATAAATACATATGGGTGGATTCAATTAAGAAACACCCATTTTTTATACCCTTAATCAAAAAAATTAACATATAAAATAAAATGCAATATAAAAAATTCATTTTATCTGCCCTGTTGTTTACCGCATTTGTCGCACAAAGCCAGAATGCCAGCGACGCTTTACGGTACTCTAAGCTCGACCCTTTAGGCAGTGCCAGATCTGTCGGAGTCAGTGGATCTATGGGTGCCATCGGGGCAGACTTTGGGAGCATCACCCACAACCCCGCAGGTTTGGCAGCTTATCATTTATCGGAATTTGTAATCACTCCCATTTTATACCTCAATAATTCCCAATCCTCGCTCAAAGGGTCTTCGTTTTTAGAAGAAAATAAATACAGCGGAGGAATTGACAACCTCGGCCTGGTCATTGTCCGCAACGGATATGAAGGATCCAGTTGGTCACAAGTCAATTTTTCAGTTGGATTCAATAAACTGGCTGATTACAACAGATCCATCTATTTTGAAGGGGCAACTACCGGGAGCATTACTGATCATTGGCGGGAACAAGCGCTTAACCTGCATCCCGACGACCTCGATGATTTTTCAAGTGGTCTGGGTTATGAAACCGGAGCGATTTATGATTCCGATGATAATGGTGTTTATGAGAGTGATTTTATTTCGAATGCAAATGTACCGGTAACCAAAAGTCAATCCATTTCTGCCCGTGGACATCAAAGTGAACTGCATTTTGCCGTGGCAGGCAATTATAAGGACAGGGTCATGATTGGTGCCGCTATAGGTATTCCCTTGTTATTGTACCGGGAGGAGAAAACGTATACTGAATCCGACCCTCAGAATACCAATTCGGTATTTGATAATTTAGGTTATACCGAAATTCTCCGGGCTGAAGGGAGTGGGATTAATTTTAAATTAGGTACTATCATTAAATTCCACGATTTATTCAGACTGGGACTATCGGTGCAGACACCTACCTTCCTTGAAGTCGATGAAACCTACGAAACCGCCGCCCGTTATAGCTATGTCGACCAGGGCAAATTGGAGACCTTCAATGCCTCTTCACCGGAAACCGGAGCATTTAATTATAAACTCACCACGCCGCTGCGGATCAATGCCAGTTTGGGATCGGTGATTGGAAAATATGGCTTTCTGGGTGCTTCGGTGGAATATGTAGATTACACCCAGGCGGGATTTATCATGGAAAGGGATTTTAAAGACTACCAGCAGGAGGTCAACCAGGACATCGACAAACAGTTTCAATCGGCGATCAATGTCCGCGCCGGGGCTGAAATCGCGCTCGATATTATCCGGCTCCGGGGAGGTGTCTATCTTCAAGGTTCACCCTATGCCAATGAGTCTGAATATACTCCGACTTACAGCCTGGGTGCGGGCATTCGTGGCGGCCGGTTTTTTACTGACTTCGCTATCCGCCATACCCGTTATGATGAAGGATATTTACCTTATACTACCAGTTCCAACGACCCTCAGCTGGTTTACAATAAATACCAGCTGAACAGGTTGGTTTTCACTTTTGGTTACAAATTTTGATCATAACTGAAGGATGAGCTTATTTGGATACCGGATAAATTATCCTGGTCAGCCATTTAGCAGTATCTTTTTCCATACCAGGATCAGTAATGTAAACTTCAATAGCGGCTGGTGTAAGACTTTTTAATCCTTTTTCTTTAATATAATCTTCGAGTGCATAATGAGCCTCCCCGACTTTTTCATAAGCGCCAAAATAATCGACGACCAGTCTCATCCCGGCCGGGATTTCAATCGTAGTGAATCCGGGTACATTGGCATTTGATTTAATGGGCATTCCGGCGACCACATCGGTCATACCTGTTTTTTCATCAAAAGTAAAATATAATCCTGCTGGGGCTCCATCCATTTCAAGGTTGGCTTTACCCAGGGCAATCCCTACTTTCCCAAATTGATCGCCCAGGTATGGAACAATGTCCGGTATGGGGACTGTTTTGCGGGTACCGACATAAAATTTACGCTCTTCATTAATTTCCTGGACACTGTAGCCCCGGTATTTTTTGTTGGCAGTTAACTCAGCATGCGCTTTTAATTTGCTCAGTCCTTTTTCGAAATCAGGTCCAAGCAGTTTATCCATATTCATAAATAAATTCAAAGCATTCCAGGGAAAGGGTTTTTCGTTGTCAAAAGACCAGGTAGCCTGGGTACCTCCATCTGCCGGGGAGAGTTTCATTCCGGTCAGGGCTTTAGTTTCCCAGGGTTCTGTAAACACCAGTTCGGTTTCCACAGAACCTGGTTCGATCTTGGTGATGGTTTGGTAACCTTTACCTACCTCTTTATTTCCACTCCAGGAATATTTTGAACCTACGGTTCCATCTGTACCTTCCATCGTGGATTGCATATTGGGATCGTATTCCTGCCAGGGGTTCCAATCTTTTTGGGTGGAGAACTTACTGACAATATCCTGCACGGCCTGAACCGGGGCCTGAATGGTGGTGGTCCTTTCCACGTGTGTTTTCTTTGGACTAACTATGCCGAGTATAAGAAACAGGGCCAATAGCGTAAGGAGTAATAATCCAATGTACTTTAATGCTTTCATATCTTAGATTTGTTGTTTGAAGAAGGGGTACAAAGAGTAAGTCTTTGTAAGGGGGGGGAGAATAATTTGGTAATTTAAAGATAGTTAAAATCCTTCAAAAATATTCCTGGAGGGCCCGCCAGAATCTTTTATCCAGTCCATTTTCTCCAGGCCAGTCGGATAACGATCAGGAGGACGACCAGCAACAGCACCACCTGGAAAAAAGGCATATAGGAAAAAACATAAATATGGGTTTTGTCTAAAAACCACATGATAATCAGTATGGCCGAAATCATGACGATTAATCCTGTCAGCTTGCCAAAACCCGGGATAAAATCAAGGTTGACTGATTTTTTAATTATTGTCAGGGTAAGCAACATCACCAGGATGGGCAACGCCTGGGTGTATAAATTGGCATCCCATACACTTTGCCTTTCAAATAAAAATAAATAAACATTCAGGGTCACGGCGAACAAGCCTGGTATACAAACAAAAAAAATCAGGAAGGAGTATAGGTATTTCCATGGGCTAAGGTGGCCCTCTCCTTTACTGAATATCCCGGTCAATAAGGCGCTCAGGGGTGCGGCGACGGAATAAAAAAGAAGGAGTGCGGGGTTTTGGGAGATAAAATCAAAAAACTGCTTTAAGGTCATAACCCCAGAAAGATAAAAACAAAAATTACAATTCGAATTTTATCAACAGTTGGCCTTTATCCACGGTCTGGTGTTCGGTGATAGGGATGTGTTTAATTTTACCCGTTTGCGGAGATTTGATCACATTCTCCATCTTCATGGCCTCCAGCAACAATAGGTTTTGACCAATAGCAACCTCGTCCCCTTCGTTTACTAAAATTTTTTTTACCAATCCGGGCATTGGTGCTTTCAGATCTTCCATCCGGGTTTGAAGCGTCTTGCTCAGTCCCATTTTCTGCACAAGGCGGTCAATATGGCGGATCAATTCAGCCTCAAATAGGTCAGGTCCCAATTGTAATTTATACTGCCGGAAATCAGGACTCACCTGGTCCAGTGTAATGATATAAATTTTATGATTCACGATCACCTGGAGCCGGGTATCATCAATCCATCTGACTTCACATTGTTTCAAGTCAGATAGTGTGAATTCGGCCAGAGCGGTTTTGACTACAACTATGGACTCGTTTTTTATAAATGCCATCGCGCCAGCTTTGACATGAAATAAATCTCAAAAAAAGTAAAAAACAAATAAGAAATTAAAAAGCTTACGATATGTTCTATCCTCAATGGCGCTATTTTTTTATCGTAGACGACTACTATCCCGAGGGTAAGGACCAGTTTCAGGAAAATCATGCCCATCACAACGCCTGTAAATTTATTTTTATTCTGATGACCGGCTGCCTGCAGCCCCAGGTGAAATATCAGAATCGAAAACAAAACAAAAAAACAGAGTCCGAGATATGCAAAATATCCGGTATCAAACGATTTTACACCTGACATCAGCCACAGCAGAAACCAGGTAAACAGCGTAATAAAACCCAGGGAGATATAAAACTGCCTTATTTGCATTATTTTCTGGAAATATCGCGAATTAATTTCACAAAGTAGGCAGCCAGAAATAAAATTGAAAAGGCCAGTGAAAAATAAGGTTTTACCGTATGTAAATACCGATCTATCCATCGACCTATCCACCAACCCAGTGCCAGGGCAAATGCCATTTGAAAGGCCATACCCGAGTACTTTAAAACGTCATTGGAATTATTTTTTTTCGGTTTGGCTGGACCGGTCATTCTTTACAATAACCTCCTGGTATCAAACCTGATCCAAGTCAGCGTAAACCCCGTTGCTGGACGGAACCGGATGGGACTCATTTTTCATCAGACAGGAAACATTAAATACCGCTCCGGAGTGGACCACCAATTTATCCGTATTGATATCCCCTTTGATATTAGCGGATTCTTTGACCTGGAGGGAGTCCCTCACAGTAAGTATTCCTGTAAACCGCCCTTCGATGACTGCATTTTCACAATCGATGTCACCTTCCACGGATCCACTGGGGCCTATGATCACTTTATTGCTGCAATTTAAAGACCCCTTCAGGGTCCCGTCAATGCGAATGTCGTGATCACAATGGATCTTTCCTTCAATGCGGGTACCGCTGACAATACTGTTGAGTGCTGAAGAACTGCCGCCGGAAGTAATGCTTTTGATCGGGATACTGGTAGTTGATTCTGTTTTTTTTGATCCGAACATACTTTTTTGGTTTTAATATGATATGCAAATAAAGTTAAACTCATACAAAATAACAAATGGAACACATGGAACTGTTCAAGTTGTTTTTCAATAAGATTATAATTTGCCGGACTAGTAAACAGGAGCTTAAAAAGTAGGACAATAGACCCCTCTCCCGGAAGATCCATTGCAGATGTTGTATATTAAAGATAATTCAAAAGCGCCATTGCCGTTACTGGCGGGCCTTAAACTTGAAATATTCAGGTCATAGCTCAACCCGATCCCATACTGGTTAAAATCAAACCGGGATGACACAATGACCGCATCGGTCGTAAATGTTTTCTCATAATGATTGGCAAATCTTACCCAGGCACCAAACTGGAAAGACTGTTCAAAATCTTTAGCCCTCTGGGTTATAAATTTTGCACTGGACCCCACGTTTAATTCAAACGCAGGACCTTGTTTAAACATCACCACACCGGGCACCAGGCTCAGGTTGTTTTTTAAGGCAAGTTCTCCTCCGGCATGGGCGGTTATTTTGTTGGCCAGGGGAACGAGACGGTCGTTGCTAAACGACTGGTTGGGTTGATTGAGATGGCTATAGGCTGCACCGATATAAAAATTATTTTTATCCAATACGCTAAACCATAACAAACCCACATTCACATCAGCGAAAATAAAATTGTCTTTGTCGAGGGCTTCTCCGGGCAAGGTAGGATCAAACCCCCCCTGACCGTCATGTTGGCTTCCATACTGTGCTTTGGTGAAGTCTATGCTTCGCTGGGCAGCACCTATATCAAACCCTGCTGCCAGATAATGAGAATTGGTCCGGTTGCCAGCCATCCTTTTGCTGAACGATCCTGCGATTTTACCCTGGATGGTTCCAAAGTTGAGTTGTCCGGCTACGTCACCCCAAAATCCTCCACCTATTCCAAAATAATCGTAACGTCCGACTTCGATTTTTTGCTCGAAGGATGCAGCATACGTATTATAAGCATTGGATCTTAAAACACTGGCCCATTGATTTCGGTAGTTGCCAATAAATCTTTGATTACAATTCATCACTCCGGTCATAGCCGGATTGAGGTGAATAGGTGACATATAAAACTGGGAAAAGTGTATATCCTGGGCAATCCCTGGTACACAGCATACCATTAGCACGAGCCATAAATACAAATTCCTCATCTTGTCCAGTCTATTAACGGTAAAAGTAAAAAATATTGGGTAAGTAAAATGTTAAAATCAGGTATTCGTTTATTTCCTTCTTCCCAATTGAATGCCCAAATAAAAATTGATAAAATAGGCCGAATTGGGCGCATCAATCATAATCGGAATTTTGCGTGCATAAAGATCTATCATTAAACCTGCTTCCAGCGATTTAATATATTCTTCAACTTCACCGAACGTAAAGTTGATGGCACCTTTAGCCTGAATGCCCGGTATAAGATTCAGTTCCGTCAAACCTCTTAAAGTAGATGCCGAACCCGCTATACTATTGAGGTCCAGGAACTGTTCCCTGTTGGCTTCACTGTACTTCTCCGCTTTCACAAAATAACGGTCGCCATTGTACCTGCGGATATCGAGGTAATAGGGTTTGGTGATGCCCAGTGATGGTCCTCCTTCATAGGTCAGCGCAACGGAAATACCCTTGCGTTTAGCCTTTTCAGAAAAATACCGTTTGGCGCCAATCCCACCTCTCAGAGCGAAGAAAGAATTTTGTTTGCCAAAAATAAAACCATTGGCACTGGTGATGTTGTGCAGGATAGACTGGGTCCTCAAACTTTGTTTGTATTCCTTGGGGTGTTTAAGGTGGCCAAAGTCCAACTGATAAAATTTGGTCAGGTAATATTTTTTTATGGTGCCTTTGCGGTAACCCAATTTGTACCCTGAAGACTGGAGATCAACCTGCACGGTATATTCTTCATTGTACAATACGCCGCCATAACTGTAATCCATCTGTCTGGGCTGGATCGTGGTCTGGGCCTTCAGGGATAAATGAACCATGAAGGCAATGACGATTACCCACACAATTCCCGGTCTGATTTTATTATCCAATCTTTAAAATTAGGCGAAATGTTTTTCATTCACAAATAATTTAACTTTAGCCCCCGGGGAAAACGCGGAATCCATTTTTAAACCTCCACACAAAACCTAATTTTAATGCAACATCCCGGACGTACTTTTTGGATAGCCCTTTCAGCGGCTTTGGGTCTGTATTTACTCTATTATTTTTCCAATCTGGTTTTTTTTATTCTAGCCTCCTGGGTCTTATCCATGTTGGGACAACCCATTATGAAATTTTTTTTAGAAAAACTCCGGTTAAACAAATTCGGCTGGGGAACTTCGATTAGTGCCGTATTGACTATTCTCTTATATATTTTGCTTCTTGCCCTGATCGGGATATTATTCATTCCGATCATTATCGAACAAGGCTCGCATCTCGCCAATATGGATTACAACAAAATCGGAGCATCCCTTCAGGAGCCGATCACGTATATCAATAATGAATTAAAAAGCCTGGGGTTGATCTCTTCGGAACAATCGGTCCTGGACCAGATCAATGAAGTGGTACAGAAATGGTTCCGCCCTGAACGAGTTTCGAATCTGTTCAGTTCTATCATCCAGATCGGCAGCAACCTTACCCTGGCAATAGGCAGTATCATTTTCATCACTTTTTTTTTCCTGCAGGAATCGGGTTTGTTTCAGGATTACCTGGTCGCCGTGGTTCCTAAACGCCACGAAGAAAAAATCAAACATATCCTCAATGACTCCAGCAGGCTGTTGCGAAGGTATTTTAGTGGAATCCTGGTTCAAATGTCCATTTTCTGCCTTATCAGTTACATCGCCTTAAGTTTGTTTGGAATAAAAAATGCCTTGCTGATCGGTTTTTTTGGTGGCTTGATGAATATGATTCCCTATGTAGGCCCGCTGATCGGAATGGTGTTTGCCGCTTTTCTAACCTTAACCAGTTATGTTGGTCTTGATTTTACCCATGAGATTTTGCCGCTAAGTCTGAAAGCAATAGGGTCTGTATTTATTGCACAACTCATAGATAATTGGCTGGTACAGCCTTTTTTGTTTTCAAAGACCGTGAAAGCCCATCCTTTGGAAATCTTCCTGGTCATCCTGGCTTCTGCTAAAATCGGCGGGATCACCGGTATGATCCTGGCCATTCCAGCTTATACCGTGCTCCGGGTAATAGCCCGTGCCTTTTTGAGTGAATATAAAATAGTAAAAAAGATTACAGAGGATATGATAGAATTGGAAGAGACTGAAACCGTTTCACCGGTAATGGTGCCGGAAAATATCCCAGAAAATAAAGGAGCCTGATACCCGGGGTTATATGTTTATACGCTGGCTCCTCAGCATTTCCAGATAGGATTTGACGCTGTTGACGGATACGGTTTTATCGCTGAAATGAAGGGTTGCAGATTTTTTTTCCTCTTCTGTTGCCCCGGACTGGATCAATACATTGTTGAGGTGCATTCTCATATGTCCTTGTTGTATTCCGGTGGTGATCAGGGACCTCAGGGCAGCAAAATTCTGAATAAGTCCGGCAGAGGCTATAATCATCATGAGGTCATTGGCCCCTGGATTTTCAAGCATTTCCAGGGATCGTTTGGCAATAGGGTGCAGGGACGTAAGCCCTCCAATAGTGCCTACCGCGAGCGGTAACTCCATCCAAAAACGAAACGTACCCTGATCGATACTACACTGGCTGAGGCTTTGATATTTACCCAGGCGTGAAGCATATGTATGACCACAGGCTTCAATAGATCTGAAGTCGTTGCCTGTGGCGAGCGCTACTGCGTCGATGCCATTAAATATCCCTTTGTTATGGGTGCAGGCTCTGAAAGGGTCTACCTGGGCTATGCGCACTGCATGATAAAAACGTTCGGCAAAGGTCAGCGCATCCATTTTTCCGGGGAAGCTACCCAAAGCATCAATAGGGCATTCGACCCAGGTCTTCACCAGGCAATCCGGAGTATAGTTAGACAAAATCGACATGATGACATCCACTTCCCTTTCTTCAGGGTTCAGGCCATCCTGATTTTTAAAAAAATCCTGGAGGGAAGCTGAAAATTGTTCGAGTACAGTATTAATAAAATTGGCACCCATTGAATCCCGGGTATCAAATTGAACGAACAATTGAAACAGACCCGGTTCCTGAGCAATAAAACTTTTCCAGCTAACCGATTTCAACCCCCCTCCTCTTTTTTCCATAGAATCGACCAGTGGTTTGGATTCAGAAATCAATTTAATCCGCATAGGTTCAAAAAGAGCAGCAAACCTTTCTTCTGAGCCGCCCCAATAAAAATGGACATGTCCAATCTTTAAATTATTCAATACTTCAGCATGGATACCACCGCGCTCCATCCAGAATTTGGATGCGCTCGAGGCAGCTGCCACCACACTGCTCTCTTCGGTTACCATAGGCACACAATACGTCGCGCCATTCAATACAAAATTGGGTACAATACTCAACGGCAAAGGGTAATTGCTGATCGTATTTTCACTGATTCCGTCCAGCAGTTTTTGATCTGCCTCGTTCTCCAGCCAATAGCTTTTGAGCTCATGCATCACGCTTTCCGGGTCTTTAAAGAAATTTTCAACCAACCATTTGATTTTGCCCAGTTTGGACAGTTTGGAAAATCCGGAAATGGTTTTTTGTGAATTCATTCCTGTTCAGTTTACCTTACGTGAAGATAGGTATAGGCGATTTGCAGCCCATTGACCTGAGCTTTGACATGATCATAGAGTGCTTCGTAACTTTTTCTGGCAGGAGCCAGAAATCCCGAAGCCTGACCATAAATGCTTTTAAAATGGAGTTTATGCATTAAATAATAGCCATCAAGAAAATCTTTTATTCCTCCTGAAAGAATAAAACTTTTACATTTAATTTTATCATTTAACGAGATGGCAAGGTTGTTGACATATTCGGTCATCTCCACCGCAGTATGCCCTATTTTACTGAGCACTTCGTATTGATTTCGTTTATGATCGTCCTGGCGTTTCAGCTCGAGGGTGGAAAAATTGGTACCCCCCAGGGCAGCAAATTCAATGGCGGTCAATGGCAGTTTCATCAAAGCTTCCAGGCTTTTGGGACCAATACCCTGCCCTACTTCCTTTACGATCAAAGGTACCTTAAGGTTTTTCAGTGCCCCCATGATGGTGACGATGGGAGGATTTATTATTTTATCTCCTTCCGGCTGCAGCCATTCCTGAAATGGATTGACGTGAATGATCAATCCGTCTGCATCGAGTTTTTTGATCATTTTCTCGATTTTCTCCCAGGCATGCTGCGTCTGGATCTGTTCCATCTGCGCAATTCCAAGGTTGGCAAACAAAGGTGCATCCTCGCCAATGTCTTTTCTTACGTTAAAATCAGGCAAAAATTGATCTGAATCCAATAAACTTCTACAGGAGCCCAAGCCCATTCCGAGGCCGAATTCCCTGCATACTTTTGCCAGCCGGGAATTGATGACGCCGGACTCCTTTGCACCTCCTGTCATGGAAGATACCCAGATGGGGTTTTTTAATATTTTACCTGCCCAGGCGGTTTCAGGGACGCAGTTGCGTTCAGGATGCCCATTGAGGATGGGTTCATAATAAAAACGGGAATCTGCATCCAGGGCTGCAATCTGCGATTTAAGCGCGAGATCGATATGGTCTTTTTTTCGTTTTCCCTGGCTGGGCCGGTCAGGCTTTTGTTCCATTTGGTGTAAAAATCCGAAATTATAATTAATTGAGCAGCATTATAAACTCCTGAGTATATCTCAACACCCCAAACGTAAAAGTGTTTGAAACAACCAACTAAAAAAATAGGTAAACCCTGGTGGGTGAATAACACTCGGTATATACCGGATAACCCATTAAACCATGGGGCGAAATCCTATGGTGTCAACAATTGCCTCAACCATTCATAATGTGTTTGAACGCGACTACGGTCAGGTCCTTGTCTTGTTTTTTGAGATATTGGTCAATATTGAGTTTTGAATCTTTGACAAACTCCTGTTGAAGCAAGGTATTTTCTTTATAAAATTTGTTGAGCTTACCCAGGGCAATCTTCTCCAGCATTTCTTCAGCTTTCCCTTCCTGCCGGGCTACTTCCTTTCCGATCTCGATTTCTTTTTCGATAATGGATTTATTGACTTCAGCTGCCGTGACGGCTATTGGCTTCATAGCGGCCACCTGCATGGCTACGTCTTTGCCTGCCTCTACAAACTGATCACCGGATTTGTTCAGTGCAACGATTACGCCGGCGCGATTACCCATATGGATATAAGGAACCACCAGAGGCGCTTCCAGTCTTTCATAACTTTCCAAACCGATTTTTTCACCAATCGCCGCTACCATATCAGTCACTTTATCGGCAATGGAAACTCCATTGAATGGCAGTTGCAGCAAGGCCGAAAGGTCTGTCGGAAAATTATCCAGAGCTATCTGGGCTATAGTTTTAGCCGTTTGAATAAAATCTTCGTTTTTTGACACAAAATCAGTCTCACTGCTCAATCGGATGACCACTCCTTTGGTCTTATCCGAAGTTACCAGGGCAATGACGACCCCTTCCTTGGCTTCCCGGTCCGCTCTTTTCAGCGACAATTTTTGACCTTTTTTTCTTAGGATTTCGATTGCCCTTTCAAAATCGCCTTCGGCTTCGGTCAGGGCAGATTTACAATCCATCATACCTGCGCCGGTCATTTCACGCAGTTTTTTTACATCAGCAGCTGATATTTCACTCATGACTTAGAGTTAGATTAAAGATTATTAAACGCAGTTACAAAATGCCGGCTTAATTTGCTCAGGCATTTACGGTCGTGGTTTCTTCCAGTTCCGCTTTGAGTTGTTTTCTTTCTTCCAGTCCTTCTTTAATGGCTTCTACCAGTACAGAAGTAATAAGACTTATCGATTTAGAGGCATCATCATTGGCCGGAATGGCAAAGTCGACGAGATTGGGATCACAATTGGTATCTACCATAGCAAAGGTTTTGATGCCCAGGCGGGTAGCTTCCAATAAGGCGATATGTTCATGGCCAATATCTACAAGAAACAAGGCGTCGGGCAATCTGTTCAATTGCGAAATACCTCCTAGTTCTTTATCCAGTTTTGCCCTTTCCCGGTCAAGGGTCAATCGTTCTTTTTTAGTGATGCTGGTCAATTCGTTACCTGCAGCGAGCATGCGTTCGATATTGTGCATTTTTTTGACTGAACGGCGGATGGTTGAAAAATTGGTCATCATCCCACCCAACCAGCGCTCGGTGACGAAGGGCATATTTACGGTCCTGGCGGCATTGGCGATGATTTCCCGCGCTTGCTTTTTGGTGGCCACAAACATGATTTTTCGACCTGATTTTACAATATTGCGCATGGCATGAGCCGCTTTGTCCAGGTTTTCAGCGGTGCGGTTGATATCGATAATATGGATACCCTTGTGTTCAGCAAAGATATATTGCCTCATTTTGGGGTTCCATTTTCTTCGTAGATGTCCAAAATGAACACCGGCATCTAACATTTCCTGATAGGTTGGAATTTTCATCAGACTATACTTTAAGGTTGAATACTTTGAATTAACGTTTAGAGAATTGGAA
Organism: Saprospiraceae bacterium; assembly: GCA_034439915.1. Taxonomy (GTDB): domain Bacteria; phylum Bacteroidota; class Bacteroidia; order Chitinophagales; family Saprospiraceae; genus JADJLQ01. The sequence goes on from JAWXBI010000120.1 coordinate 33,158, forward strand.
GCTTTTACGTGCTTTAGGTTTACCGTATTTTTTACGCTCAACTACTCTGGAATCGCGGGTCAGCAACTTTAAGTCCTTTAATGGTTTTTTATAATCGCCGTTGATTTTAACCAGGCACCGCGAAATTCCAAGCCGTATAGCTTCTGCCTGTCCTTTGAATCCGCCTCCGGCAACCAGGATTTTTAAATCAAAACCGGTTTGTTCGACTTTGGCGGTCTGGAAGGGTTCCATGAGTTTAGCCTGCATATTTCTCAGTGGAAAATAATCGGCCACTTCACGGCCATTGACCCTGATTTGACCGGCCCCTTTGGAGATATAGACCCTGGCCACTGCAGCTTTGCGTCTTCCGACGCTATTTATTATTTCCATGTATAAATATTTTTAGTTGGATTTAATCAAATCGTGAACGATTGGGGTTTTTGTGCCTGGTGCGGATGTTCACTGCCCGTATACACAAACAATTTTTTAAACATTTGACGGCCGAGGCTGTTTTTTGGCAACATACCTTTGATGGCATGTTCCAGGATGTACTCCGGCTTCTTGATATATAGCTCTTTAGCGGTTTTGATTTTCTGTCCGCCCGGATAACCTGAATAGGTCTGGTATTCTTTGACCAGCATTTTTTTACCCGTCATCCTTACCTTTTCTGCGTTGGTAACAATCACGAAATCACCCGTGTCCACGTGTGGGGTGAAGGTCGGTTTGGTTTTGCCTTTCAGGATGGAGGCAATTTTTGACGACAATCTACCCAGGGTCAACCCATTGGCATCGACAATAAACCAGTTGCGCTTACCATCAAAATCTTCTTTTTTGGCAGAGATGGTTTTATAAGATAATGTTTTCACTTGGATAAGTTTTATTACTTTTCTAAAAAGAGCCGCAAAAGTAGTCCAATATCTCAAATCCTGCAAGTAATTTTTGAAAATTTATTTCATAAATAATTGAAAAACAAGCATTTTTTTGACATATAATCCTATCAACTGGATATAATAAGCTGATTATCACAAAGGATATCCGTCGGCGCAGAATCGTTAACTTTCAGCTACTTTTCTTATTACTACTAGTTTCAGTTAAATATATATTAATTGATTCTTTCAAATCCTACGTCACAATCAGTTTTTTTCTAATTTTAGCGTTTTGAAAATTTAACTCGATTAATTCATGTATTTTAATTCTGATCTTAAAGCGGAGAATACCTATGATGCTATAGTGGTGGGTTCCGGAATTTCTGGGGGTTGGGCCGCCAAAGAACTCACTGAAAAAGGACTCAAAGTCCTGGTACTGGAACGGGGCAGGATGGTCAAACACGGCGAATATCCTACCGCAGCCCTGGCACCGTGGGAACTGCCCAACAGAAACCGGATGACCCAGGAAGAAATTAAAGACTATCCAAAACAAAACCGGACCGGTTATACCATTACTCCGGCCACTAAACATTGGTTTATAAAAGATACCGAGAGCCCTTACACGGAAGTCAAACGATTTGACTGGATAAGAGGTTATCACGTTGGTGGGCGTTCGTTAATGTGGGGAAGGCACTCTTACCGCCACAGTGATATTGATTTTTCAGCCAATGCTCAGGAAGGCGTCGGCACCGACTGGCCAATCCGTTATAAAGACATTGCTCCCTGGTATGATTATACCGAAACTTTTGCGGGGATCAGTGGATTAAAAGAAGGTTTGGAACAATTTCCAGATGGTAAGTTTTTACCCGCGATTGAATTTAATTGTGTGGAAAAAAAAGTAAGGGAAACCGTCGGTGCAAAATTCCCGGGAAGGGTATTGAGTGCCGGACGGGTGGCCAACCTGACCCAGAATCACAACGGAAGGACAAAATGTCAATTCAGAAACTTATGCAGCAGAGGGTGTCCTTATGGTGCATACTTCAGCTCACAATCTTCCACGCTACCCGCAGCAGAAAAAACAGGTAACCTGACTATTCGCCCCAATTCAATAGTCAATGCTATCCTCTACGATGCCAAGGCGAAAAAAGCCAGTGGGGTAAGGGTATTGGACGCTGAGTCCAAGGAAAGTATGGAGTTTCACGCTAAGATTATATTTCTGTGTGCGTCGACTGTCAATTCTACCTGGATTTTGATGAACTCGACTTCCGATCAATATCCGGATGGACTGGGATCCTCCAGTGGTGAACTGGGACATAACCTGATGGATCATCATTTCAGGGCAGGTGCCAGCGGTGAAATACCCGGTTTTGAAGACATGTATTATTTTGGACGGAGACCCGGAGGCACTTATATGCCCCGGTTCAGAAACATAGGCAAAGACAAACAAAAAGATTTTACCAGGGGATATGGTTACCAGGGTGGGGCTTCGCGCACCGGATGGCAGCGCAATGTCAAAGAACTTGGTTTTGGTGAAGACCTCAAAGATAATATTGGCGCCCCCGGTCCCTGGGTTATGGGTTTTGGTGGTTTTGGTGAAACCCTACCCTACCACGAGAATAAAATGATGCTCAATAAAGATTTACTGGATAAATGGGGACAATCCACCGTAACCTTTGATTGTGAGTTTAAGGAAAATGAAATGAATATGCGCAAGGATATGATCACCTCAGCGGCTGAAATGCTGGATGCCAGCGGAGCGAAAAATATCCGACTCAACGATCCTAAAGACAATACGCCGGGATTAGGTATCCATGAAATGGGCACCGCGCGAATGGGCACCAACCCGAAAAACAGCGTATTGAATGCACACAACCAGGTTTGGGATTGTACCAACATCTATGTGACGGACGGGGCTTGTATGACTTCTGCTGCTTGTGTTAATCCATCGCTGACGTATATGGCCTTGACCGCACGCGCGGCAGACCACGCGGTAAAGGAATTGAAGAAAATGAATTTATAAATCTGTATTCAATATATCGACATCATGGATAGAAGAGAAGCATTGAGATTAAGCACCATCATGCTGGGTGGTTCATTATCAGCCGCCACTATAACCGGGGTACTAAATGGTTGTAAGGCCGATCCCGGCCCGGATTGGACGCCGGAATTTATAACCCGGGGGCAGGTTTCGACGTTGACGGAGTTGTGTGAGACCATCCTCCCTGCAGGAAAAACACCAGGAGCTAAAGATGCCCAGGTCGAGCGGTTCATTGACTCTATGATGAAAAATGTATTTAAACCGGAAGACCAGGCGATTTTTGCCAAAGGACTTAAACAACTGGATACCGATGCCAAAGACAAATACGGCAAATCATTTGGCCAATTAAAACCAGAAGAAAAAGTGGCCATGGTAAAAACAATGGATGATGAACTCCGTAACCGTACAGAAACACCGGCAAGCAAACCTTTTTACGACCTGGTAAAAGAACTGACCATTACCGGTTATTGCACTTCTGAAGTTGGCGCGACGAAGCATTTAAAATACGTAGCGGTACCCGGCGAATACAAGCCCTGTATTCCTTTGTCTGAAGTCGGTGGGGCATGGGCAATATAAGTGTCGAATTAGCCAAGTTTCTGATTGTCCGCTGCATATAGAAAGACATCTCCCAACACGCCCGGAGGTAAAGGCTAGGATTGTGGCGACCTCGGGGTTTTGCCACAATCCAAATACCAAATGCAGGTCCTGGATAATTATACTGATCCAACTTATGTCAATGCACAGGCTGGCTCCATCTATAAACAATCCGTCCCATTGGTCAACGCAACTAAACCCCGGAGAATGGCAAACTGATGATATCATTTATATGGCTCCCCGGTTTGATGAAAGCGGCAAATTGACCCAAATGGAACTATTATCAGCATTCACAACGGTATCCTGGGTGCAAATCACAATGTTCTCAAAGGTACCACGGAATACATCGGCCATCAAAAGTCGAGGCTCATGGCATATTGCCTATTCAAAGTCCCCGGTAAGTTTTTGCAATATCTGGATAAGAGCACTTTAAGGTATTTGGTTAAGCGGCCTGGTGTTTTAGTTTTTCCCTTCTTTTATAGCTCTGGTATATCCATCCGCTAAAAACAAAGGCCAGGATAGGGGCCAATCCCAACAAGTATGCCGGCATTCTGAGGGGATGCGAAAACAATGGGCTCAAGTCACCATGACATTGAAATGCAGCCCAATAAGATGGAAAGGCTTCATCGGCCCGGCTTTCAGCCAGGTAATGGATTTGCATATCCCGTATCGCTTCATCCTTTCGTTTGCCCTTTTTTAAATTTTTATAGATCCGGATGACTTGTTCCTTTGAGATATCATCCCGGATCGGCCATAATGTACTGATGACCCCTTTGGCCCCCGATTGAAAAAAGCTCCTGGCCAGTGACATCATTCCTTCCCCGGAGATAATTTTCCCTGTACCGGTTTCACAGGCACTCAGAAAGACCAGTTCCATAGGCAGGTTCATCATCCCTATTTCTCCGGCGTACAGGGTATCCTCTTGCATACGGATATAACTTCTGTCCTGAGCTTCTAAATTTGATTGGGCATGGCTGGCTATATGCAATATTCGTCCATGGCCTGCTTGGTTTTTAAAATTAACCCGATTGGCTTCAGTGCCATAATAATCTGCGGTTTTTCCCAACATTCCGGATAGCTGTTTACACTCCTCCAAATTAAATAACAAGTCTTTAAATTCCGGTGCAAAAGCTGTAAATGAAAATTTAAATTCCCTCTTGTTTCTGTGCGTTTCGCCCATCAATTGATCAATCCAAAGCGCAGCGGAATATTGAATGGAAACCGAATGCCGGTGAACCCAGTAGGGCCATTGTTTGTATTTCAAATTTAATGCAGGTTTGTCCAATAATGCCGCAAAAGGAATTTGAGCAAGGGCGAGGTCCGGGACCAGGATGACGCTTCTTTTCAAAGCGGGCTCTACCGGTTGTAACAAAATCCGATAAAGGTTCCAGGCCGAATTCCGGTATAAGGAATCCCTCCTATTAACCTGGTCCGGCTCATCGGCAGATAAAATACTGTATTGCAGGTTTTTTAGATCATTTTCGAAGGAAGTCTGAATTATAGGCGACCGCAGCAATTGAACCTGGTTGGCGTTGACGACAAGGATATAGACGTAGTCCATTCCATTGAAAAATTCCACCAGACTGGTGTATTGATCCAGGTGGTCCTGAATTTCGGAGATTTCAGGAAAGCCCACCAATTTACCGGGGAAATGGCTAGACAGATACTCGTTGAGCTGGATTTGAATTTGTGCAGATTGTTTTTGCAGTTGATCCAGATCGGCACCCTGGTGACTAAATTGTTGTTGGATCATTTTTTGTTCACTCTTCAGGTGATTATAGGTTTTAAATTCAATTTCACTGAGGCTCTTTTTCAGCGTAAATTCAGAAAGCAGATTGAATGCTTTACCCGCTTCAAAACAAGCAAATACGGTATTAAAATCAATTTTTTGCCTCAGCAAGGGATCACTAAACGTTTTTAATGCCAGGTCAAGGAGTGGAGCCAGCTGCTGCACCAGCACCAAACGGTCATAATCCGAAATTAGATCCTTTCTGATCGCTTTTAAGCCGAGTATAAATTCTTCGATTAACGCTATTTTTTTATTGAGCGATGATGGATATTGACCCGATTCGTAGGCTTGATTGTGATAAAAAATCCCTTTCTGAACGGTTGCAAATAACTGACTCCTCAGCCCTTCATCCTGCCAGATGTCTTGTTCTGAATATTCTTTTTTCAAATAATAAAAAGAAGAGTCGATGTATTGTGACATTTGTAAATAAGATGCTTGCTGATTAGCAAGGCCCGCTTTAGCCAGGTACCAGCCGGCTTTTTGATTGTGGTGATGAAGGCAGGGTTCCAGCTTTTTAATTAAATCCCTGCACGGACCGGTTATCTGATGATTCAGATAAAAATCCATGATGATAAACTGTGTTTTGAGGTCTGCAACAGCCAATGGATTTTGATTGAGTCGGTAAATCAAACGCAAGCCCTGATCCCTGCCCAGGTCAGGCTGTTGTAGTAAGGTGGTCAACAAATCCCGGTTTCTGTTGACCTGGTAGGCCCCTGCTTTTTTAATATTCTTATGTGCATCCAGGTAATATTCCAAAAGAGTTGTTTCTTTGGATTTAATAGCCATTTTGATCAGATTGATCAAAATCTTTTCCTCACACCCCTGATCGGCTATCCTGCCATTCCGAATAGCCTGGTCCGCAAGACGGGCAAAATGCAGACCTTCTACAAAGTAAATTTTAGCCTGGGCATAATTTTGTTCTTCCAGTGCGATTAGTCCCAACCGATCATAACATTGATAGAGGCGATGGGGTTTGCAATCATACCCTCTAATAAAATCCAGCCGGTAGAACTTTGGATACTCTAATACAAACTGGATCGCATGGTGGAGCAGGGAACTCGCTTTTTTATAATCTTTTTTATTAACACTAAAATCCGAAAAGAGAATGTACCGTCCGTACCCACTGACAATATCAGGGATGGTAACTGCTTTTTTTTTGCTGGTTTGTTCGATATCGGCTTGCAAGGCATTGGCTGCAGCCTCCAATTGCGGAAACATCTGCAATTCCCGGTAGGCTTCCATCAGGTATATTCTGGCCTGGTCGGAGACGATTCCCACATCAGGCCCCCCCAGCCGTTCGGCTTTTCGGATCAGTTCCAAACCAAGTGGAATCGATGTCTGATATTTTGATTCTTCCTGAAGATTGTCCAGCCGTACCAGCATTCGTTTGAGATCACCCAAAGAATCCAATAAAGACTGGCCAACAGCGTGATTTAAATCCAGGATGAAAAAGATTACCAAACACAAGACGCCTCTTTTCAAGCAATCGAATCCGGTAATCATTCTTTAAAATTAGGTATCGAATCTCATTGCCGCAAATTTAACACGACTTCAAGGGGTTCTGTTCCTTCATCATTATTAAGTTGTATGATGATTTTTAAGCCCTTGTATTGTTTCAATCTGGAAATTGAAACTTCGGTGGGTATAAAATAATGTATGAGGTGCGGGGCGGAATCCGTGGTTGCTTCAACGACAGTCTCGTGACAGTCATATTCAACCAGGACTTCACCTTTTGAACCCACAATGACGATTTTGGAAGCATCGACGCTCACTACCTCTTTCAACAGGGAAGATGCGTCTACCGAGGACCGGCTAAGTGTACACGGAGGATAAGAAGGACAAGGAGGCATGGCAAATTTATTTATGTGGGTTAAATCCTAAAATTTTGAGAAAAAACGCCAGGACCCGGCCATACCATCCGGTGTTGTATAGCTGCTTTACAACTCCAAAATGGGCATCAATGGATTCAAGATCATATAAAGCATAGCGGTTTATTTCAGACTGGGCCAGAGCTTGCTGCATTTTTTTGCTGTATTCCAGGGCCAAACCAATGGATTTTGTATCCTTCTGATACGCCTCCACTTTTTGGGCATAGGCCCTGAATTTTAGTTCATCAAAAAGGAAAACTTTCCCATAGTCTAAAGGAAATTTTAGTTCTTTCATAAGTTGGTAGTTTTAAAAGGTTTGAATAAAGTGTAGTCCCAAATGAATTTCGTTACATGAATTTCACTCTTTTTTTTAACGATCCGATAAAAATAAATTTATGCACACAACAAATTGATTTATAATTATTTATATTTGTATATTAG
>JAWXBI010000121.1:0-5531 GCA_034439915.1 Saprospiraceae bacterium
ATCCGATTTCGTTGTGTTCTTGGTGTCTTAGTGGGAAATTGGACACAATAGACTTAACCTGACACAAGCTGACATCCCCGCATCACACCAACTGATACATTTTTAAATCAGCATTCAGTTTGGATAAATCAACTTTAATTTTTTCATGTGCACCACCCAACTCCTGCAATTCTTTTTCTTCATACTGAAGTAAACCATCAAAATCACCAAATGAACTTTCCAGTTTTTTTCTGATATTAATAATGTATTCATTCAACCGGGATCGTACCCCGGTTTCCAATTCGCCCCTCCCTTTTAATATCTCTTTGCGAAAGGCATCCATAAATTTTCTTTTTTGAAAAAAAGCCAGTGCACCTGCAAATAGAAAACCTAATCCTGAAAGTATGCCCCCGGTTACATCAAATATGGTGCCTTTGGCGATAGCGGCCAGGACAATCCCGACAACCCCCATCCCCGTACCACCTGCAATCTGTGGTGATAACGATTCCTGACCTGGAAACAAGTCGGCCTGGCTGTAGGTATCCGTACGATTTAAAAAGTTAGTGAACGTATCCTGTAAGTCTCTGAACACATTGGCTCTGCGTTCGGCGATTTCAGCAAATAATTCATGATTGTCTTTTAATATAGTACGGCTGTTTCTGATTTTCAGGTCGATGATTTTCCCCATCTGCTGGATATTATCAGCGATGTCTGTTATACCGGAAGACAGTTTGTTCTGTAATTCTATCTGCAGGTTTTTTTCCAGATCATTCAATAAAGTCGAAAGCCAATCTTTAACCGAAGTGTTTTTACTGAATACCGACAAAATGGAACGTCGGACCATATTAAACATACCCAGGCCGGATTCCAGTTCTTTTTCTGTTTTCAACGTTGCCCGGTCGTAAGCGGCTAATAAGTTTTCAATTAATATCTCCACCTGAAGAATGGACTTTTTCTCCTGTTCATCGAGTGTTTTTCGGATATCATCCCTGAAATTGAGGTCGTATAAAAACTGTTCTTTCCGTTCTAATATACCTTTATAGATCCTTTCATTGATGTTTTCAGCAGTAGCCACGTTGTTGTATAATTTAATGAATGCCGCCTTTCCTTTCAGAATATGATCATCGATGTAAGTCCTGAGGGATGCGAAACCACTGATTTCCTCCTGTCCTTCCAGCTCTTGTTTAGCGGAGACTGAGAAAATCCGCACATCCGGCATGCCTTTTTTTATAGCAAATTCGGTGAGGCCACGTTCATTAATGGCCAGGTCGGCAGCTGGCAGCAAATCTTTTTGTTGTAAAATAAAAATGACTTTTTTCCGCCATTCATCTTTAATAAAGTCGAAAAAGTCCCAGGCGGATTGACGATAAGGGTTTTTAGCTTCAAAAACGAAAAGGATCAGGTCAGAAGACGGGATAAACCGTTCAGTGATCTCCTGGTGATTGGCTACTATCGTATTGGTACCCGGGGTATCGACGATGGCTATTTCTTTAAGGATCTCAGCGGGAATAAATAATCTTTTGAAATAAGGATTAATATATACTTCGGTTTCTTCCGGTCCATAAAGTATTTGTTGAATCGTGTCCGTCATGGGCATGGGAGCGACCTTACAGATCTCCCGATCCGCTTTTAACAAGGCGTTGATAAAACTGCTTTTTCCTGCTTTCACCTCGCCGACTACCACAAACATAAACGGATCCCTTATCCTGCCGCGTAAGGCCGATACGGTTTCCATCAATTCTTTGTTCTTTATATTTTGGGTAAGTTCATGTAAGTTTTTTACGGCTTCATCGATAAGACTCTGATAGACATCAAGCTTGGGATCAAAATGAAATACGTTCACGCTGGGTCAAATTTTGTGATAAAGATCCAATAAACCTTTGATTTTATTTTAAAATTGTACCGGGCTCTTCTATCAGAGGTTACACAATATATTTTTGTTGTGGACCGATACAAAACAAAAGATCCAATATACTGAGGTTGGGAAGGAAACCAAGCCTGTCCTCGAAGACTTGAGGGTAGGGCTTTAAATCAGGTCGAGGATGATGATGGTGGTGGTGGTGGTGGTGGTTTATAGATTCTCCATGTTGCAGGCTGCAACCCCATGACGGATTCCATTGAAACGACCGGCTTAAAAATTGCAATATATTCCAGTTGAGATCGATGAGGAAAACTGGCCGGGACAATAAAATTCCACGGACCTCATCGATATAATGACTGTAATAAGGCGATTTGTTATAGTTGGTTTCGATGAAACGAAGGTGTTTATCGGACCAGTTTTCATCATAGGCTATCCTGACCTGGTATATAGGTAGTTGTTGGTGTTTGCCTTTGATGAGTGGGACAGAGAGCAGGTGAACTCCCTGGCTGCCGGCGAGATAACATCGGTTGCGCAGGCTGTTTTTCTGATACGTTTCATCGTATTCGATGAGCACATAATCCATGGGCATCATCTGCCGCAGGGTCAGAATGGAAGGGAAGTATTCTGTGATAAACCGACCAGTGATAAAAGACATGCAAACGGCAAATATAGACACCTGCAGACACAACACAAGGTGAATCCGCTGCCAGGAGAAGAATTTCCGGGATGTCATCCGTCATCTAATAATGAACAAGTATCCTTAACTTAGCGGATCCATGAGAGCCAGTGTCATTGCAAGGTTAATTATTTTAGGTTCAATCGCCATTTTATCTACGTTATTCATTCAATTTTATATTATCCGGCAACAACAAAATGTTGAAGAGCGGGCATTTCGTGATAAAGCGATTACTGCTTTATCCAAAGTGGCAAAACGGTTAGCGAAAAATAATGATTTGCAGAGTTATACCAACCTGATCAAACATCCCCAATCGAATTATTTCCTGGTCAATATCAATGATCACATCAATGTCAATACCCTGGACTATTATTTAAAAACAGAATTTCAAAATGTCGGCCTAAAAGAAAATTATGAGTTTGGCATTTACGATTGTGAGCGGGACAGTATGGTTTACCACAATGCGGTTAGTTATGAAGCCAATCAGAGAAACATCCGCCCGGGAAACAAGCTGCCCACCTACAAAGACTACCTTTATTACTTCGGGGTGCGGTTTCCAGAACGTCAGGCCAACCCCTTTTATGCCTATACCTGGGCCAGTCTGGGTCTGCTCATGCTCACCTTGTTGTTTTTTGCATACAGCCTCTGGATTATACTGAAGCAACGAACCCTGGCCGAAATGCAAAAAGACTTTATCGATAATCTGACGCATGAATTTAAGACGCCCCTGGCTGCGGTGAGCATCTCTTCGGATGTCTTGCTGCAAAGTGAATTGATCCAGGAACATCCACGGCTGAAACAATATGCCCAAATCATTAAAAATCAAAACCAATTGTTGAATACCCAGGTGGAGCGGGTATTACAGGTAGCCCGGATGGAAAAAACAAACTTTCACATCATCCGGGAGCTGGTCGATATTCACGAAATTATCATTGATTTGGTCTCCAGTATGGAACCCCGGGTCAAAGCCAAAGCAGGGGATATTCAAACGAACCTCCAAGCTATGGCTCCGGTGATCTATGCAGACCGGATTCACTTTATCCATATTATTCAAAATATATTGGACAATGCCATAAAATATTCCATCGATCCGGGGATGAAAATTCAGCTGGATACGTATGACGAAGCCGGGCAGATGATTATAAAATGTATGGATCAGGGCCCCGGGATACCCAAAGAGTATATCAAAAAAATATTTTCCAGGTTTTACCGGGTACCTACCGGGAATGTACACAATGTAAAAGGTTTCGGCCTGGGATTACATTATGTGTACCAGATCTGCAAGGCTCATGGATGGAAGATCCGGATAGAAAGTACCGTCGGTGTCGGGACAAGTTTGTATATTGAGATACCCAAACAGCAATCATGATCAAATCAAAAATATTACTTGCAGAGGATGATGAGACCCTGGCTTTTGTGACCGCGGACAACCTGAATGCAAAAGGGTATCAGGTTATATTGGCCAGCAATGGCCAGGAAGCCGTAAACGCTTTTGAAACTGAAAAACCAGACCTCTGTATACTTGATGTGATGATGCCCCAAAAAGACGGTTTTGAAGCGGCAAGAGAAATCCGCGCCAAAAGTAAAGAAGTTCCCATTTTATTTTTAACCGCCAAATCCATGAAGGAAGACCGGATTGAAGGGCTCTCCTTAGGCGCTGACGACTATATCACCAAACCATTTAGCATTGAAGAATTGGTCCTGCGCATTGAGATTTTTCTTCGCCGCAGATTTGTCGACCCCAATCGTACCAGCGGCATTATTTCCATCGGTCAATATACTTTTGATCCGGAAAACTATACCATTGAAGGCCCGGATGGTAAAAACGGGATGACCCAGCGGGAGGCGGAATTACTTTCTTATTTTTTTAAACATAAAAATCAATTGAGCAAACGATCCGAGATCCTGATTGCCGTGTGGGGAAAAGATGATTATTTCCTCGGACGCAGCATGGATGTATTTGTGTCCAGATTGAGAAAGTTCTTTGAAAAAGACCCCAGAATCAAAATTGAAAACGTACATGGAGTCGGCTATCGGTTTACAGCCCCTGAATGAACCCGATAGCACTTTACCTTTCCAAACAAAAATTAAAAACCCCTTTTTTCGAATCTCCACCGGATCAGGATCTGGAATTTATAGTCGTCATTCCCTGTTACCATGAACCCGACCTCGAGCGGTGTCTGACTTCGCTCGAAACAGCAGCCCGGAAGGCCGTCGCCAAAATTGAAATCATTATCATCATCAATGCACCGGATGACAGTACCCTGGAAGTCAAAACCCAAAACCGGATTATGTTTTCCTGGTTAACCCGGAGGACCCATCATGTACCTGTTTATTTTGTTTTGTTAAACGACATTCCAGCACGCCAAGCCGGTGTGGGGTATACCCGAAAAATGGGTATGGATGAAGCCATCAGGCGGTTTGGTCGTATTAACCGCGCCCAGGGGATTATATGCAGCATGGATGCCGATTCATGGGTCGATCCGAATTATTTTATTGCTATCCGGCAGTCCCAACAAGGTATAGGATGGGAATGTATGGTTATTCACTATGAGCACGATTGGTCTGATATCCCTGATCCCATCCATATCCGGGCTATAATATCTTATGAGCTGCATCTACGGTATTATGAAGTAGCGCTGCGTTTTTCGGGATTTCCTCATGCCTTTCAGACGCTGGGTTCCTCTATGGCTGTTCGTGCGATGGCCTATGTCCAGGTCGGAGGAATGCCCGCCCGGCAAGCAGGTGAAGATTTTTATTTTATTCATAAATTTTCCAGGAGAAATACCGTTGTCCGGTTGGGGAATACCACGGTGTATCCCTCTGCCAGGATTTCCGACAGAGTGCCTTTTGGAACCGGTAAAGCCTTGTCGGACCTGATGGCAAACTCCGGTCCTGAGTTCAATACGTATGCCTGGCAAAATTTTATCGGGTTGAAGAGTTTCCTGGACAAAATGGATGATTTATTTCTAGCTTCAGGACTGGATTACCTGACCTTAAGCCCCGGAATCACTG
>JAWXBI010000122.1:0-8516 GCA_034439915.1 Saprospiraceae bacterium
AATAACCAAATGCTACCCCGGTAAAGAACAGCAAGGAACAAATCCCGACCACGCCCCGTATAGTTTTTTGTTCTTTTTCATACAGTCCGGGTTTAATAAACTTCCACAGCTCCCACAATATGTAGGGAAATGAAATGATGACCCCCAGCCAAAAGGAGGAAACCATATGCATCATAAACTGCTCACCGACATCCCGGGTGATGAATTCAATCTCATCCGGCCCAAAACACAGCTTCTCCGACAGATTGCAAAAAAAACGATAAGTAAAAAAATCTTTTTCGGTAGGGGCCAAAATAATTTGATTCCAGACAAAATCTTTGGAGAGAAAAACGACGATCGTGAAAACGATGACGGATGCCAATGCCCTGATAATATTCCACCGGAGCTCTTCCAGGTGATCCAGAAAGGACATTTCCTTGTCGACTTTGTTTTTCATTTTAGGTGGGCAAAAATAAAGGCAATATTCGGTTTATCATTAATTTTAATCGAAAGGTCGCTTTAATTCGAACGAATCGGCCAAATTGCAGGCCATTATAAATTTTGGAATTCAACTCATAAGCAATATTGTTATTTTTGCGTTCTCTTTGTACATCAATTTTCCTTCATCTGCGTGAACGTGTTCCGAATTCTACTTTATTTTATTGTTATTTGCCCTGTAATCTCCTCATATGGACAAACGGATAAAAACCTGGTGGCCCATTTCTCGTTTGATTCCTGCAATGTCAACGAAAAAAATAACGTGCTCAAAGGCCAAACCGTCGGATCTCCGGTATGTGAGTGCGGGGTGAGCGGATCGGCCTTAAAATGGAGCGGAGGATTCAATTTTGCAGATTGGGAAGGAACACCGCTAAACAACTTCTTCGCCAATGACTTTTCGGTGAGTTTCTATTTTAAACCCGATCCCATTACCGGCACCATAGATATCTTGTCCAAGCGGGAAAATTGCGGAATTGACAGCTTATTTGCAATACGGTATGTTTCGGATCAAAACACCATAGTCGCTGAATTGGTCCAGCGCGTTGATCAAAACGGAACATTATCCGGTAAATTACCCGCCAATTCCTGTTGGTACCACGTGGTGTTCATCAAATCAGGAAACCGACTGATATTATATATTAACGGTGAAGAAAAAGGCTCCAGGATCAACAACTATACTATCATACTTCAAAACAAAGCCAGATTGGCGCTGGCCAATAGTCCTTGCCTGACCGTTACTGATCGCAGATTTGCCGGGAGCCTGGACGAATTAAAACTATTTAATAAGGCGCTGAACCGGGATGAAGTCAAAGCGCTTTATGTGCGCACCGATCACCTGGCAACCCGGGATACCGTCATATTTAAAGGAGGCAGGGTTCCTGTTAGGTTTAATTCTGTCTGTCCCTCAATAAGTCAGTGGTCCCCGATCCGGGGTGTTTCAGATCCGAACAAAAACAACCCTTTCCTTACCCCGGACTCTACCACCAATTTTGTTTTAAAATCGACTTTTGGATCCTGCACAGTCCGCGATACCTTAAAAGTAATTGTAATCGACGCCGCCAGTCTGGATTGTGAAAATGTAAACCTTCCCAATGCTTTTACACCCAATGCAGATGGACTGAATGATGTTTTTAGGATCAACAATCCCTATGTAATCGAAAGTCTCCAGCAATTTGAAATATTTGACCGATGGGGAGAAAAAGTATTTGGAAGCAATGATGCCTTGGGTTATTGGGATGGTATTTTCAGAAGTCAACCCGTTAATCCGGGAATTTTCATTTATCATCTGAAGTATACCTGTCAGGGGACAGTAAAACATAAAAGCGGTAGCCTGACCCTCATTAGGTAGGACAATCTTGTTTTTAATCCAGCCGGATGTTTTACTCCGCGCGCTGAATAGTCGACCCGGCTATCGCAGAAGAAAAGAACAGGGTATTCAGAAACAATTTATTGGTGCCATACCAAAATGCCCTGAAATTTGGATTATCCGGAATACAAATTACCTTACCTGCACCGGTACCACTGACCAAAACAGCTGCGGAGTTTTTTAATTGATCCAGATTGGTTTTGGTAATGTATCCGCTTAAAAGTGGATTCGATGTATATCGGAACGGGGCTGCATAAGCGTTTTTGGGTGTTTCCAGATAAATCCTGTTCGATCGGAACAAGGGTAGGTTTTTCCCGGAATAACCGTAAGCCAACGGATGGGTTTCATCAAAGTAAGTATTAAAGATCGCCCCTGCTACGAGATCGGAACCCCCGTCTGCACTCACATTGGCATATGGTCTCATAGGCACTTCACCGCTTTTTATTTCAAAGGAGGACACATTGGCTTTGGTAGTTGCTGCACAAATCCCCTGGCTGTTCAACCAGGTAATCGCCCTTCCCATAGCTACGATATTGCCACCCGAGGCCACCCATGATTTTATCCTGGCGCTCGTGCCTGCAGAAATCAATTGATATACTCCGTCGACCATAACCAGCGTTGTATAATCTTCAAATTTAAAGGCATTTAAACCGGACACGTCGAGGAGTGCCAGCGGCATAGACATCCTGTCATCTAATAAATGCCATACCTCACCGGCATCGTTGGCGTCAACGCCATCTCCCACGATCATGGCTACTTTGGGTAGACTCAGTACCGTGGAAGAAGGACTGCCGAGATCAATTCCATTTAACGAAAGCCCTTTGGAAAGCGGGGCAATGGACACCGCACAATCTGAAGCAATTTCTTTCAAAAGAGAAAATAACTGATCACCGGTATGTCGTTGATGCTGCACCGGAATGAGGAGGGTGCCCCTTTTAAAAGTCTTAAGTCCTGAAAGGGTTTCTATTTCAAACTCGTCATGCATCAGTCGCACCCTGATTTGTTCGTTCAACAAACGATATAATGCTTTTGGGGCATAATACGTGTCCCATTCGAGGGCATAAGCATAAGTTCCCTTGTTTTGAAGGGTATAGTTTAGTGTTGGCAACCGGTTGATTTCCTCTCCCAGGAGGCTGGATATATTATCTGTTGTATTCAGTTCCTTATGCTCGAGATTAAATGCGAGCGGGTAAGACCAGGCACTGATATCGTAAAACAAGCTGTCTTCAAATGTGGTTCTTTTCTCAAACATACCTTTTACCAATCGATACTGGAGTTGATTCGTCGGCACCAGGTAACCGGTTTCCGTGGTGATCGAATTCAGATTACTTTTCAGTTTATATACCTTAACCTGGTTTGCTAATAAGATATCTAAAAACTGGTTTATAATAGCCTGGTCCTTGCCAGCGCTGAACACATAACCTTTGACAGGATCTTGTCCTGCTTCTTCCAGCGCTGTTTTATAAAAATCACGTTGATAATTGAGCAATTTTGTACGCATACCTACGGCGGCTTTATGAGTTGAAAACGAGGCTCTGACCTGATTTCTGGCAGCAAACGCCAGGGTGAGCAAGCCATTGGAAGTTGTCTGGGCGTGACCGCGAGCACTGGCCTGTTCAAATAAGATACCCACTGCTCCATTGACATCGGGGTAGGTAGAACCTTTGCCATAATAATAATCATCGTACCCTTCACGGGTATAATATAAGGAACCAATAGCATCCAGGGATTCCCCATGGTACCGACCGATTTCTTTGGTCAGTTGTTGGTTAAGTTTTGGGGTATTGGGATTGACCCGGGTGGGTTCTCCCGGCATAAAAAAGAAAGTGGCATTGGACCCCATTTCGTGGTGATCGGTCAACACATTTGGCCTCCACTGATGATATAATCTTACCCTGCCTTTGGATTCCGGCAATTGCTGGGGCATCCAATCCCGGTTAAGGTCAAACCAGTAGTGGTTGGTCCTTCCCCTCGGCCAGGGTTCATTAAATTCCCTGGTGGTGGGGTCACTCACGGTGGTTTGACTTTTATGTGAATTGACCCAGTTGGAGAATCGCTGCACGCCGTCCGGGTTAAAACAAGGGTCGAAAAGAATAATTGTTTTATCCAGCAACTCATTGATCTCAGCATTTTGGCCGGCTGCCAGATAATAGGCCATTGCCAGCGCTGCATTACTGCCACTGGCTTCATTTCCATGTATACTGTATCCCTGATAGAGGACCAGGGGCACGTCGTCAACATTTAATCGCGCTGATTGTTTGGGGTCAGACAGGCTGAGATGCCTGAGCCGCAGGGTTTCCAGCTGGCCCTGATTTTTTTCACTCGTAATGATCAGGCAGATCAATGGCCTTTGTTCAAAACTCCGCGCATATTCAATTAATTTGATTCTTTTGCTTTCGCCCGCCAGTTGTTTCATATAATAATACAATTGATCATGGCTGACATGCCGTTCACCTACCTCATACCCCAAAAAGGCAGCAGGTTTGGTGATGGTCTGATCATAAGGGATATCAGGAAGAAAATAATTGAGTTGAGGAAGGTTCTGAGCAGGGGTTATTTGGATAACCGCAACCATCCATATCAGCGTGAGAACAATTCTTTTCATTCGTAAATTTTAAGCAATTGCTCAAATATAGATTAAGTTTTTTGGCTTAAAAAAAGTTTAAACCCTTAGCCATCCGATATGGGCTTTCCATTTCATTAATGTCCCTTAAGCCGGCTATCATTTTTTGAGGGGGTGGTGATTTGAAAGTTTCTATCTATTCAGTATTGGTTAAATTTACAGGATGGAAAGTACCCTCATGTACCTGATTATTTTTTTATTTGTTCTCCTGCTGGGGGTCAATATCTATTTCCGCATTAAGGTAATTCGCGCCTTTAATCTGTTGAAAAATCAACGAATACAATTCGATGCTGCTCTGGTTTTTCAAAAAGAAAAATTAAAAAACGAAGTGCTCAATAAGTATCCTGCTCAGGCCGATACCATTCTCTCTTTTGCGCGCTATTTAAAATATTCGATCTCGATGGCTATTGTACTGATAGCCCTCATCACCTTATTTGGCGGGGTTTTGATGTATTACAGACAACATGGATAAAAACAGGGTAAGCGTGGCCTTGATCGGTGCCGGTCACCTCGGCAAGGTTCATATTCAATGTATGAAGCAGGTCCCTGATATTCAGCTTGCAGGTGTTTGGGATATCCAGGAATCTATAAAAAAACAAGTTGCCCTCGAACACGGCATTGAATGTTATGAACGGGAAGAACAAATCTTTTCTTCGGTGGATGCCCTGGTTATTGCAAGTCCTACGGTGACGCATTTTGAATGGGCGCTCAAGGGAATAAAGCGGG
Source organism: Saprospiraceae bacterium (assembly GCA_034439915.1). Taxonomy (GTDB): domain Bacteria; phylum Bacteroidota; class Bacteroidia; order Chitinophagales; family Saprospiraceae; genus JADJLQ01. The sequence goes on from JAWXBI010000122.1 coordinate 5,193, forward strand.
GCAAACATATATTTATAGAAAAACCAGCCACTGCAACCGTGGCGGAATGTAATCTCCTCGAAACCGCACTTCTTGGAAAAAACCTGGTTTGTCAGGTCGGCCATGTAGAACGTTTTAACCCGGCTTACCTGGCCATAAAAGATCAGGTCAGCAGGCCTTTGTTTATTGAAGGGCACAGGTTGGCAGAATTTAAACCACGTGGTACAGATGTCTCCGTCATCATGGACCTGATGATCCATGATATCGACCTCGTCCTCAGCCTGGTCAAAGAACCTTTAACAGATATTCGCGCAAATGGAGTCGCCGTGATGAGCCCAACCCCCGATATTTGTAATGCCAGGCTGGAATTCCGGTCAGGTACGGTGGCAAACCTCACCGCCAGCAGGATTTCACTTAAACAAATGAGAAAACTAAGGATTTTCCAATCGGATGCTTATATCGGAATGGACTTATTAAAAAAAGAATCCCAGATTGTTAGGATTCAATCGGAAGCCCCCGAAAATCATCCCTTTGCCTGGCCGGTTGAAACCGGTTATGGAACTAAATTTATCCGGATGGATATGCCGGAAACTTTGCCTAATAACGCCATTGTCGATGAATTAAAAGCTTTTGCCCATGCTATAATTTATCATTCACCGGTGGCCGTGAGCCTCATGGATGGGCGGCGTGCTTTGGAAGTGGCTGAAGCCATATTAATTTGTATACATGAACAGTCTTCCCGGATAAACTTGGAATGAGATACCTGATCTGTTTTATTTTCATCGGCCCACTGTTTTCCTGTAATTGGGGTGAATTTAAAAAGCTGGACCCTGCTTTTCTAAAAATAGACGCGGTCCATGTTCAGAATTCATCCTCTACCTTGGAAACCTTCCATGCCGTGGAGGATCTTTGGGTTTTTCTGGACGACGTATATATCGGCACGTATCCGGTTTTAACCGAGATTCCAGTATTGGATCAAGGCCCGGGTAAATTAATTCGCATTTTCCCTGGAATCCGGGAGTTTGGCATAAGGTCCAGGGCAGAAATTTATAATCTTATGGATCCTTTCACCGTTCCAACCGATCTGCAACCGGGGGCCGTCTATTCCATTGCCCCTTTGTTTAAGTACAAACTAAATAATAAAGCCTTGTTTTTCGAAGATTTTGAAAACAACAACCAGTTTATTAATGACCTGGATCACGATAAAACAAATCATCTTACGAGGTCGACGCTCACCAGACAGGAGGGTGATTTTTCCGGAATGATCGTCAATGATGTCCAACACCCGGTCACCGAAGCGGGCACCTCTGGTATCAGGATTCCCACGTCGGCTTTTCTGGAGTTAAGTTTTAAATCAACCCATGATTTTAATATAGGGGTCAATACCATAAATGGCTCCAATCAAAACAAAAATTACTTTTTAGTATTAAAAGCCACCCCGGCATGGAAAAAAGTATATATCCCTTTACGGGAGGTGGTGGATCAAAACCTGGAATTGGTATATCAATTATTGGTCAGATCAGAATTCCGTCCGGATCCGGCTTCCCCGGTATCCGTGGACACCTTGTTTTTAGATTATCTTAAAATCATTTCGTTGCCTTGAAAAAAATTCGTCAACGGGATACTTTATTTTATTGGGTGGCCAGTATGATTTCATTTTTTGTGGCTTGCCTCGGTTTTTCTTATTTGTATTACGGAACCTATTTTCCCGGTACAGCGCTGATCATAGGCCTTATTATTTTGGGGTTGTTCGATGTCATCATCATGGAGAGTACCCGGGATATTTATAGATTATCCAGGATGAATATTGCCGGCAGATGGTTGTTTCGATCCTTAGTTTATAGTGGTATAGTAGTTATTGTTTTTTCTTATGTCTTTGAAGCACCGCTGTTGTTTATGCATTTTTTAATGGCCTGGGTATTCCTTTTTCTTGCTGTCCTTCTGGTTAAAATGACGATTCTGACCTGGAGCAGTCACCGGCTAAAAAAAAATAAAGTTACCTATCGTACCTTATTTATAGGATCCGGTCCCAATGCGCTGCCTGTGCTCACCCGATTGATGCAGGCGACCCCTGCTCTGGGCCAGGAGTTTGTTGGATATCTGGGTAGCCTGTCCGGATCAGGTCCGATACCCCTGCTGGGTCCGGTCTCCGCATTGCCTGAAATATTGGTAAAAAATAATATTGAGGAAATTACCATTGCCCTGGACAGGGAGGATTCTTTAATATTGGAAGAGCTGTTAAGGGAGTTGAGGTCCTCCATCCATCCTTTATTAATTCGCATTACGCCGGAGTCGTATGATTTTCTGCTGGGGCGGGTCAAACTGGATGCCGTATACGGTACTCCGCTGATCGAACTTCCTTCCGGTAAATTGTCCTTATGGCAACAAACCCTTAAACGCACTGCGGATATTTTAGTTTCGGTCCTCCTGTTGATCCTGTTGTTGCCATTAATACTATACATCATCATCCGGATCAAATGGAGTTCACGGGGTCCGGTATTTTATCGCCAGGAAAGAATAGGTCGCTCTGGCCGACCATTTATTATCCTAAAATTCCGGTCCATGTACCAGGATGCAGAACCGGAAGGACCCCAACTTTCTTTTGAAGGGGACCAGCGGTGTACCCCCTGGGGATCCATTATGCGAAAATGGAGGTTGGATGAGATCCCACAATTTGTTAATGTTTTCTTAGGGGAAATGTCCCTAGTGGGTCCCAGGCCGGAAAGAAAATATTTTATTGATCAGATCAAACTCAGGGCACTTTTTTATAATAGAATCCTGACAGTCAGGCCCGGAATTACGAGTTGGGGACAAGTAAAATATGGCTATGCTTCCAATATCGATCAAATGATAGAAAGGTTGCAATTTGACCTGATTTATGTTGAAAACCTCTCTTTGTCACTTGATATTAAAATAATATTATATACAATACTTGTTCTGTATCAAGGCAAAGGAAAATAATCAAAAAATAATTAAAAAAATGTGAAAATTATTTTTAAAAAATAGGGGTGTAGTTTATATTTACGTCCTGAAAGGTTCCCCCCCTTTTGAAATAACCCCCTTATTTCATTTGATCCTTTTACATAAGATCATTTATAATTTGTATTTAAACCAGAACTAAACATAAACGAATCTTTTATGAAAAAGACGAATTTTACTATTCATTCATTGGCACGAGTGGCATGCTGTTGGCTGCCGCTCTTACTACTTGTGCTGAGCTCTTACCGAGTTTCTGCACAAACATCTTGTAACTTGGTCTGTAATGACCATGTAAACGCATCCATGCCTGCTGATCCAGGCTGTACCAGAACTTTCGACGCGGACGATTTTCTTGAAAATCCAACT
>JAWXBI010000123.1:0-55076 GCA_034439915.1 Saprospiraceae bacterium
AAATCATACTCGGAAGCAATCGGTTCTTTGACTTTGAGTATCATTTCCGCGGAAGCATACGTTTCCTCTATAGTGGGAATGATAACCGCCCCGGCTTCTTTATAATCATCATCTGAAAAACCACTCCCTTCACCGGCTGTGGACTGAATACTTACCATATGCCCTCTTTTAATAAATTCCATGACTCCGGCAGGTGTGACTGCAACCCGGTTTTCGCTGGATTTTATTTCGTTAGGTACGCCGATTTTCATGGTTCAATTTGGTTTTGGTTAGAATTTATTAGACACTCATCGAGTGGTCAAATATAATTTGTTTGTTGTAAAGTTTCTATCTAAACAAAAGGCCTCTGAAATTTTCAAAGGCCTTTGCATTTGGCACAAAAAAATATTTTAATTCAATGAAGATCAATCGACCATAATCATTCTTCGGGTATGTCGGGCGGAATTCGTTTCAATAGAATAATAGTATACTCCGGCATGGTTTAACTCCTGTTTTTCCAGCCGGTATTGATTATAACCCTGGACCCCGTAAATTTTTCTGTTGATCAAAACCCGTCCGGTCAGGTCCGTGACCTGAATAGTAACCGATTCGTTTTGAGGCAGGTCAAAGGAAATCAGGGTATAAGTTTGAAATGGATTGGGTATATTTTGGTACAAGGTAAAATTATGCCGGGTTTTGTTGCTTTGATTATCAAAAACCAGATTTACTCCACCGGCCTCTTTCCCATTAAAGGATTCAGCCCGGGTATACATAGAATTGATGGCCAGGCTTTGACTCAATTTTACAGTTTTAGTTGCTTTCACCTTAATGGAAAGCAAAGTTTGCTGGTCCGTAACCGTGAGCGCTGACGGTTGGGTCCAACTGGTCGTCAAATAACCATTGATGACCCCAAAATTCCTTTGATCCAATTCCAGGGCATGACCCTGAACATCCAATATCTCCAATCCTTCGTGTTTTAAACTGAACTGAAAAGCTTCCATGGACAAAAAGTTGGGGGAAGAGAATGACACTACAGTTTCCTGACCGGCCACCAATAAACGGTCTTCGGTGGAAAAAGTAAGGGAATGATCGATGGATCTGTTTTCCAGTCCTGCGAGTCTGTGCGCAATAACAGAATGATTCAGGTCTCCGATCTTTATCCCAACAAAATCCTTCTTAAGTTCATCCGCTTTCAGGCCTTTGATATCGATATACTCCTGCACTATCCAGGGATTCTGCGTATTGATTTCGAGTTGTTTAGGTACAAATTTCCAGCTTTTGGTTCCTGACAATTCATCGTAAAGATAAAGAATGAGTTTACGGAGTTCCAGCATATCCAGCGCAGTAACCGCTTTATCATTGTTGACATCGGCAGCCAGGTATTGATAACCATTTTGGAAGGGCTCCATACCCAGGATATGTTTCTGAATCATCAGCAGGTCAATGGTACTCACCCCATTGGAAGGTTGATCGTTCCGGGAAGGTTTGATCAGGTAAGGCGCATTCAAGGGAAGATTTAAAAACGCGTATTGTCCGTTAAATGTAGTTTTAAATGAAGGAAGGTGGTGACTGGATTGTGCTTCAATCAGGACATGTTCGATCGGCTGGCTTGCCGGAGTCCTGATTTCTCCGGAAATGCTTCCAGCAACACTTTTTGCATCTTCACACACATCGCCGTTGCCATCCTGTATATTGATAAAAGTCGAACAATAATCGAAATTGCCTGCTTCATCCCAAACATAAATATCAATTTCTATGGTAAAACTTACCCCATTGGGAATGCCGGTACAATCAAATATTTTACAGCTATCCGCTATACTAGGACCAAAGCTGAACTTCAGATTTCCCTGGCTGGTGCAGTTGTCAAAACTGCCGGCATCTAAATCTTTTGCCCAGACTTTTATAGTGCCGGTAGACGGCATAATCACTGTGGCAATGCCATGATAACAATAGGGTGTAGGCCTTTTACAATCTCTGACCGTCAATATAAAGGTGCACGTATCTTCATTGCCGCAATTGTCTTCCGCAATCACCGTGACCAGGGATTTTCCCTGAGGCTGGACAATCGAGAGTGAAGCTACCGAGGCGGAACTTTTTTTATCGATGCTGCTTTTATTGTAGGCCCTGGCCAGCAAATCTGAAGCCGAAGGATTTTCATTGAGTTCCCAACGATAACTTATCCGGTCTGCAGACGTACAATTATCTGTAGCACTAAATGGGATTGATACAGTGGGTAATTCACAATTTTCAGAAAAAATACAGACCGTGTCATCCAGGCAGGTAATGACGGGTGCAATGGTATCCTTGATTAAAATGATTTGGATGTAGGTGATAAACCCATCGCCATTGTCTTTTAAATGCCGGTATACGCATGGCCTTTTAACCGTATCAGCGACTACCCGATCGTCCACGATAACATCCTGCCCCCTGGAAGTAAGTCCGGGATCAAACTTGCACCAATCCACAATACGCCAGGTGCGCACTATTTTATAACAGGCGTCGGGGACGATATCAAACCGCTGGTCTTCATAATTTACACCGACCAACTCGCATTCATCGTCCATCACGATAGGTTTGCCAATAGCCTCCGGAGAAACATCTTCTTTATTATCACAAACAGTAACTTTGTCTTCAGGAAACATGACCTCAAAATCAGACCGGTGTTTGGTCACTATTTTTTGGTCTACAGTCACCGCATTGCCACATCGATCTTTGACATTCCAGCTGCGCTTGATCCAACCGTTGTTACATTTATCAAAATAAAACTCGTCTTTAATTGTAAAGGAAGTGGTGTCAATCCAGCAATTGTCCCAGATCCAAAATTTACCGGTTCCGGCTGTATCACTTCCCGGATTGCCATTTCGTAACACCGGGGATGCAAACGCCGTTTTTGGATCGACTTTTCCGGCTGCATCGTTTTTATCCAGACGTAGCCAGCTGTGACAATAGACGGGTGACCAGGAGTTCTCCTGGGGATTACATGGAAGGATTTCACCATGTTCATCAGGATGGGAGCTACCGTAGATATTGCAGCCATACCAACCGTAATTTTTTCCGGTTGCATCTGCGGTATCGGATAAGTCATTATCGTTTTCAACTGTACTTTCAATAGCATGATAAGGAATCCGGTATTGATCCTGACATACCAGGTCCTGGGCATTGTCCAGGATCCAGTTAAAATCGGTACAAATTGCGTATTCATATTGATCACTTTCCACAGAAGAGACATTGTCACAATACCAGAATATATCAGCAGGCTTCTGGGCTACGGGAGGCGTTTTGTCATCTACGAGAATACGAATCATACAATCACTGTAAAGTCTTCTGCTGCAAGTCTTGCCAGGCGCAGGCGCTCCTGAAGTGGCTGCTCCGAGTTTATAGGCGAATTCTGGCCAGCAAAACAATGGAATGATAGGCAGGCTTTTACTTAATATGAGGAAGGTGGCACCCGTATAGGCAGGTAACCAATAATCTTTATTCGGATGGGTGACCAGGCCTTCTATCCAGGCCTGATGTTTTTCTAAACACAACCAGGGGAGTGCAGTTTCGCACTTGCTAGCTGGTTTGACATCCAACTGATAATTGTGCCAGAGCATAAACGATGGATAGCTATTGTAACAAAACCAGGAGTGCGGGCTGCATGGATAAACATGGGGATCATACTTCGGAACCCCACAGGCTTCATATACCCTTAACACGATCATATTTTCTGCGCAATTGGTCAGATCGATATAGTCCTTAAAGACATAACAATTAATCCAGGCTTCAATGATTTCATCATAGGCCGCTTTGTCTTTCCAATACGCCGCTTTACCACAGGAATCCTCCATTTGTTTGGAGTATTTAGCCCGGTAATAATTGACGGAATCCATATGGGCAACGGCAAAGTGAAGGATATCACAGCAGTTGTCTTTGCTTCCGTTATCCAATTCTTCGGCATATATTCTGCTCCAGCATTGGTCGGGATCGATGGTAGTTTGCGTAAGCTCATCGCACACCGGAATGGGAGGGCTTTGATCCGTAATACAAATTAAAGCAATGCCCGCAAAACCTGCATTGAATTCGAATAGGGTAGTGTCGGCTGCCTGATTGATTAATCGGACCGGACTGTTGGCTGTATTGAAACATTCATCCTGGGCCTGAATAATAAATGGGTAACAACCTCTGGGCAGCGTAAAATCCCTGAGGGTTAATAAGGCAAAGGAAGCGTTGGGTCCTATGATATCAGTGAAATAATAGGCTTTGAGATCGGCTGGCAGGGTAAAACAATCTTTGGGATTACCATGACGCACTATACTGGTACCGAGGTTTTTGGGGTCAATATAGGTCAGGTTGTAATTTTGTTTAACCCGGTTACAGTCGTCTACAGATAAACTGTCCAGACAAAATCTGCCATTACAATCGTGGGCGTTGGTAGTAATATCAACACGGTATCCGGGAATTTCAACGTCTATACCCTGGCCATCGAATATAAAAGGTAATGTAAACTTCGAGGTGACCAAGGGTGCTTGTTTGTCCTCCACATTGATGTATTGTACACAAATGGTATCCTTGCCCTTACACCAATCGGTGAAACGCCACTCCCTGCGGATTTTGAATCCGGTCCCGCATATGGGAAATACTAAATCGTTGTAATTAAATATCAATTTGCAATATTGACCCCCTGAAGGGTACATCCTTACGCAGGTATCGGTCAGGACATACGCATCGTTGATTAAACTGAATACACTATCCTTTATATACGGTACCACCTTCAGCGAGGGGGAAATACATTTTTTAAGGCCGTTTTTAAAAGTATCCCTTTCCTGCAAAGTGAGCAGTAATTCGGGAGTGGGGTAGTAAGGGCTCGTTACAACAGGTGAAAGCGACAGGACATCAAAATTGGCCGGATTAGATGAAGAACCGGTGTTTCCGGGCTTTTTGCACAATACCCTGCAACCCAGGTTGACCATATCAGGACATTTGATCAAGGGGAAAGAATCCTTACGGACCGTAATGGTATCATGGCAGGTTGAGGTATTTCCCCATTTATCAAAGCTGCGGATCAGCCGGATGACCCTGCCCACTGCTAAAACAGAATCGCATCCGTAATCTGACCAATCCAATCGTTCGATGATCGATCGCCCATCCTGTGAACAATTGTCCACCATGGTATTAAGTAATTCATTTAAACGCGCCAATTGAAAACAGGAGATGGTATCGTTCCGGCAAAAGGGTTGAGCCGGGGCCTTATCTTCTATCGTGACATATCCCCAACAACTATTAAATCCTGCATAAACATGGTAGATAAACGTATACCCGAGATGAGACCGGTCTACATCATTTCCTTTTAATTTAGAGGTTCCAAAAGGGTAACTTAATCGAAGCGAATACGCACAGGATTGATCAGGATTTTCAAGAAAATCCATTGGAACCAATATTTTAGAACAGGTGTTGCTGGGCAAAGAAGCATGGACCAGATCATTACAAATCAAATTACAGTTTTGACCGTTTGATACCAATGGAAATAACCATGCCCACACACTTACAACTACGCAGAATCTAAATAGGCTTTTCACGGTGATTATGAATTGATTATAAAACCGAAATTTAGTCTATCTGCCTTCAAATAACACGCTTATAACGGGTGTTTTTGGAATATTGCTTTAACTTATACAAGCTAACTTTAATGTTTGTATATAATGATTTAATTATCAATAGAAGACATGATAAGTTTGGCTGTAATATGAATTCTGTGCTATGGTGCAGGAATCAAATACGGACCCCTTAAAATAAAAAAGGACCTGGTCGGTCAAACCAGGTCCCTAAAATCAAGACAACATTTCTACAATAAAATCTGAACCAGATTTTATTTAAAGACAGCCGGATTATTCAACCAACAACATCTTTTTAGTATCACTGAATGTTTTCGTTTTTATAGTATAGTAGAGGATTCCGGCTCCACCAAATTCAGACCGATTAACAACCAATTTGTTGATCCCTTTGACACCATCAACCTGATATGCTTTTATCTGCTTTCCGGTGACATCGGTTATACTGATCGTTGTTTTTTCTTCCTTACCCAATTCAAATCCGATGACGGTTTGATTTTTGAATGGATTAGGTGTATTCTGGAACAAAGCATATGGAGTGGATGAAACCGCATTGCCAACTTCCAGCGATACGCCTAAAAACCGGGTGTTTAATCCATCAGAAGCATAGGCTTCAGACCGGGTATAGCGGGAGTTGATCCGGATACTTTCGCTGAGTTTGACGGGTTTATCTGCTTTTACTTTTAAACTAAAAGCCACAGCTCCGGGACTCAACGTGGTCCCGTGTCCACCCGATTTGACATCGCTCCAACTGGTAGTGATATAACCCTGATTTAATTTGGTCAAGCCAAAATGGGTCGCATCTACTTTAAGATCACCCTTTTTAATATCGACCAGCGACAATCCGCTTAAAGCCAATGAAAACTGGTAACCTTCTATGGAAGTAAAATTGTCTGCTTTGAATTCAATAGTGGCTGTCTCTCCGGCTTTCAATTCTTTTTCATCTATTTTGAAACGGAGTGATCCGCTATTTTCCCTTACTTCGACACCCAACAGACTGTGTGGGGTAGCGGTCATATTGACATCACCAATTTTGATCCCGACAAAATCACGGTTCAGTTCATTCTGGCTCAATTTATTGATATCAATTTGTTCAGGGTAATTCGCAGTTAACGGTGAGCCGGTGGATGGGAAAGCATATGACTTCGGAACAAACTTCCAGCTGGTATTATTTGGTAATTTATCGTAAACGGATAAAATTAATTTTCTCAATTCCACCAGGTCTACGACCGTGATGTCTTTGTTGCGATCCACATCCGCTGCGATTAATTTATACGGTGAATTAAACGTATTCACGCCCTGGATATGTTTTTCAATCAGGACCAGGTCTATCGTACTGACCCCGTTCATGGCATCGTCATCCCGGGAAGGAACAATGGTGTAATTTTCCTTGAAAGGCAGACTGGAAAAAGAATAATTGCCTTTTACATCGCTCATGTACGCCGGCATATTGATCGAAGATTTTACTTCGAGTTTTACGCGTTCTACAGCGTCCTGGTTTTCTGTCTTGATGATCCCGGCAATAGATCCAACAGCTCCGGTGAGGTCGGGACATTTGTTGCCATTACCATCCTGGATGAGCAGATAAGTGCGGCAATAATCATTATTTCCGGCGGCATCCCACACATAAATATCTACTTCGATGGTAGCACTGATTCCATTGGGGATGTCAGCGCAGGTAAACACCTTACTCGTAACGGTTTTGTCCGGACCAAAACTAAACGTAAGACTGGTTTTCGGGGTACAGTTATCAAAACTTCCGGCATTGAGGTCACTGGCCCATACGGCGATTTCACCGGTAGTAGGCATGATGACGGTTGCTATACCATTAAAACAATATGGAGTCGGTTTTTTACAGTCTTTAACGGTGAGCACAAAGGTGCAGGTATCCTGATTTCCACAATTGTCTTCTGCAATCACATGGACCAAATGGGTACCGTCTTTAATGGTATTGGATGTAAACGATTTGACGTAGGTCGGGCTTTTTGAATTGATAGCCGATTTGTTAAACACCTTACCTGCGATATCGCTTGCGGATGCATTGAGATCTAACTCCCAACGGAAACTGATCTTATCCAACAGCGTGCAATTATCTGTTGCAAAGAAGGGTATGGTCAGATTCGGTGCAGTACAATCTGCGTCCGTACCGGAGTACAGGCAAATGGTGGTGTCTTTGCAAACAATAGCCGGGGCTTCCTCGTCGATGACCTTAATGATTTGGGTATACGTGACATAACCATCCCCATCGTCTTTCAGGTGGCGGTATACACAAAAACGTTCATTGCTATGAGCGACTTTGCGGTCGTCCACGATGACTTCAGGATTGCGATTGTGGGCAGTGGGATCATACTTACACCAGTCAATCAACTTCCAGGTTCTGACTATTTTATAACAAGCATCCGGAACGATGTCATATCGTACATCTTCATAATTTACACCGACCAATTCACAATCATCATCCATAATCATCGGAATGCCTGTGATCTCCGGAGTCAAGCTTCCGCTTGACAAACAATTTACCGTCACATCCTGAGGGAATTCAACCTCAAAATCAGAGCGATGCCGGGTAATGATTTTTTGATCACACGTAATGGTCGCATTACATTTGTCTTTAATGGTCCAGGTTCTTTTCACCCAGCCATTGCCGCAATTGTCAATATAAGATGTATCCTTGACGGAGGTATCACCCAGGGCACAATTATCCCAAATGATGAATTGACCTATTGATACATCCTCACCTCGTCCTCCACTTCTTAATACAGGGGTATAGAAAGCAGTCCGGGGGTCTGTTTTGCCCACAGAATCTCTTCTGTCCAGGCACAACCAGGTATGACAATAAACCGGAGACCAGCTATCCCTGTTGTCTTCACAATAGTCTTTGTAATTGCCATGCTCGTCCTGATGTGATGGGCCGTAGATATTACAACCATACCAGCCAAATGCTTTGCCGGTCGCATCCGCCGTATCCGACAAATTGTTGTCAAATTCTATTTCACACTCGATCGCATGGTAAGCCACACCATTGAATTCACAGGAACCATCCGATGCATTCAACGTAGGGTCATAATCGTAGCTGCCGTTGCCATTTGCAAGTACAAAATCATTGCCGAATGATATGTCGCACACAGCATGGGCATATTCCAGTTTGTTGTATCTATGGCCGTTGAAATAATAACGTTTACCTTTTATTTCCCGCACATCGGTTACGTTGTCGCAGTACCAATATAGATCTGCTGGTTTTTCACACACCGGAGGGGTTTTGTCATCCACCAGGATTTTAACCATACAATCGTTGTACAATAAGGCGGAACACGTATTTCCAGGTGCAAAACCGCCGGAATTGCTCCCCTGTGGAAATAAATTGAGTTCTGCAGTTGCCAGTTGTTCCGGGAAATAGAAGGGGGTACAAATACTGACATCCAATTGGCCAAATGTCAATACAGAAAGGATATCCGCTGCGAGGGTGACGGAGCCTTCCCAAACCGGCAATAACAGTTTACCGAATCCGGTAATTTTGTTTCCATTTCCAATGGTGTTGGCTACTGAAATTAACCAGGTGAAATAAGCTTCTGTACACAACCACGCTGGTTTTGCAGCACAATCCTTGCCTCCCTGGGGATGCAACCATTGGTAATTTCTCCAGATCCTATAGGTAGTGTAAGCATTGTAACAATACCAATCGTGTTTCGAACAGGGGAATACGTGGGGATCATATCTCGGAATGCCGCAGGCTTCATATACTCTTAATACCACCTGATTTTCTCCGCAGTTTCCCAAGTCGATATAGTCTTTAAATACATAACAGTTGATGTATTGGTCGATTACCCAGTCATACAGTTTTTTGTATTTCCAGAAATGGGTATTGCCACAATCTTTGATCAGTTTGGCTTCATAAGCTGCCCTTATTTTAGTAATGGTATCCATATGGGCTACTGCAAAATGAAGCACATTGCAACAATTATCTTTACTGCCATTGTCCAGGTCACGTGCATATACGCGTGCCCAACACGTACTCGGATCTACCGTAGTTTGTGTAATTTCATCACATACCGGATTCGGTGGAGTAATGTCCCGCACCCATACATCAATCACGGTATCTGTCCGGTTAAAACAACCGTCGACGAGGAATACATCGATTTGGTGATGTACCTGTCCGTTAAAGGATGATACTATAGCTGGCAATGCAATTTTGTATGGTAATTCGCCATTAATGATATTTGTTTTACCGGGATGGCTTTCCAAAATATATTGAACGGTAAAGGTCTGCTTGACTTTTGGGTCACAATCGTCGATCAAAAGTGCCAACAAATTAATATTGGCTAAACAATTGTGGGGACCCGTATTGACGGAATAACTCAATACACTTCCCGGTTTTACGATAGGTACTTCCCGGTCTTCTATTTTAATATATTGGACACAGGTCGTATCGGTCTGGGTACACCAGTCTACCATTAACCATTCTCTTCTGATTTTAAATCCTGTGCCGCATATTGGAATGATCTGATCTGTCCAGGTCAAACTGATTTTACAGAACCCACCCAATGCAGGATACATAGCGACCGAAGAGTCTATCTGGATGCTCTGGTCACCCAGCATCACTAACACACTGTCATCAATAAAAGGAACTACTTTTAAGCCTGCTGGAACACATTTTCTTAAAGCACCAAAAGTATCCCTGGCTTGTAATTGCAACAACTTTTCCGGTGAAGGATAGTTAGGGTTTGTTTTATCTGAAGAAAATTGGATAAGGTCAAAATTGGAGACCGTACTGTTTGAACCCGTATTGCCCGGTTTTTTACATAATACCCGGCAACCCAACGTAATCGGATCAGGACAAGTGATATTTTGAAGGGAGTCCCTTCCTATAGTTAACGTGTCCGAACAAGTTGCAGAGTTGCCCCATTGGTCCCAGGTTCTAATCCTTCGTATGACCCGTCCAAGTCCCCGGATATCTTCGCAACCGTAATCCGTCCATTGAAGGTTTTCAATAGCAGAAGATCCGGCCTGACCACAATTATCAATAATCACCCCTACAATTTCAGTTAGTCGGGATACCTGAAAACAGGATACCCGCGCATTCTTACAGACGGGTTGGGGCGCCGCTTTATCTTCTATGGTGACATAACCCCAGCAACTGTTCTGGCTCGTGGTTTCAATCACCCGATAAATAAAGGTATAACCGATATGACTGCGGTCTACCGAGCTGTCACCGCTCAATTTGTTGGTACCATAAGGATAGTTTAATTCTACCTTATAGGTTAGACAAGTCAAACCTGGATTTTCGAGGAAATCATCTGGTTCAAACGATCTGAAACATTGGTCTGCCGGCATAGACGCATTGACATGATCATTGCACACCAGGTTGCAAGTATCCTGGGCGCTCAGGTTCAATGAGTAAAACAATGCAATGACCACCGGGAGCCAGCATCGTTTCAAACATGGGAAGGTAATTGTCTTTTTCATTCTAGAAAGTGTTTGATTGATTCAAAAGATTAAATAGATTTAAATTCATATGGTCGATTTACTTCTCCCACTATTTTCCAAAACCATACCAAAAACTTTTTTTTAATAGCCTGAACTTCAGTAAAATACTCCCGAAATACACATGTGTTAAAAAATATAATTGTTATCTGTTGTTAAACAGTTTTATACACATTACACTTTTGAATAATGTGTTTAAATATGATAAATTTTCTACATAAATATTTTTATTAATATGTGATTGGAATTTGTTTTTCCCATGGTGTTAAGAAACACTTAACTTAATTTTGTTCTTTCAATGCAACATTTATCCGGTGACCATTTTTATATTTTTCAAAGCAGGTGGTGGCAATTAAATTCAATCCTATGCAATATGCACTCCACCACACTGATCTGGGATCCTGCCTATGATCCGTTTGAATTGGAAGCGATTTTAATTCAGGCCGCCAAATTTGAAGCCAGTTCAAAATATTTATTGTTTACCCATGGTGATTATGATCATATAGCGGGAGGGGTCAATTTTGAAGATTACCAACTCGTGGGTTCAACAGCATTCCGGGACAAGTCGGATAAAGAGCAGGTCATTCAACAAATAAACAACCTGGACCATGAATTTTATGTTGAAAGAAAAAAACCGGTGACCTTTCCTGTCCTGGATATACCCATAGTGCCAGCTAATCCCACTATTTTGAAGTTGGGAAATCTTGAAGTCATTTTTTTTCGTGCGGCAGGTCATACGCCAGATGGATTGTTTACGCTGGTACCTGAATTGGGTCTATGGGTGGCTGGTGACTACCTTTCAGATATCGAGTTTCCCTTTGTAGAAGACGAGCTGAAGGATTACCTCGCGACACTGGAAACTGCCCGTAGGCTTTTAGACGATTATGCTATAAAGGTTATGGTACCTGGACATGGTAATCCTGCTTATTCCAAAGACGAGATCCTGAAACGCATTGACCATTCTGAGCGGTATGTAAACAGTTTGACCCAGGATACGACACCAGACTGGAGAACGACCTGGGGTTCGTCACCATTTCATCATTTCCTGGATAAAATGCATCTCAAAAATATTGCGCATGTCCGGTCAGCAACTCTATAATACCCCCTTATTGAAAAAAATAGGTGCCAAAGAAAATCAACACCTACTGGTTTTGAATCCACCTTCTTTTATACGGGAATTACTGATTGGTGAAAAATTAGTATTTCAAACCCAAGCCGATACTTCCAAAAAATATGATTTGATCTGGTTATTTACCAACAAGGTCAGGGAGCTGGAATCTGGTTTAAAATCACTCCGATTGATGTTAAACCCGCCCGGCATCATCTGGGTATCCTGGTATAAAAAATCTTCCAGGCTGATTTCTGAATTAAATGAAGATATCATCCGGGACACCGCGTTGGCGCTGGACCTGGTGGATATAAAAGTGGCTTCTGTCGATCCATCGTGGTCTGCCCTTAAATTGGTAATCCCGCTTAATAAAAGGTAAACGACAAGGTCAGCGCGGCACAGCCATTGGAGATTGAATTCATATGACCTGTCTATTGTAAAATCAGACTTGCATAAAATTTTCTTTTAATACCTCCTTACTCCGCTGCAGCAGCTGGTCCGCATCATTCCTGTCGAAACACATGGGTGGTTTGAATTTGATCACGTTGTCATCCGGGCCATCCGTACTCATCAGGATTCCTTTAGTTTTCATTCGTTCTATAAAATATTTTGCCTGCGGCGTTGCAGGCTGAAGCCCATTCATAAATTCAATCCCCAGGAAATACCCGAAACCCCGGATATCGGCCAGGATGGGGTGATCAAATTTCATAAGCTCCCATTCGTTTTTGAGATAGCTGCCAATCTGATTTGCCTGATCCATGAGCTTTTCTTCTATTAGTGTGGTCAGTACTTCACAGGCGATTGCACAACTGACTGGATTGCCACCAAACGTATTAAAGTATTCCATTCCATTATTAAATGCAGCGGCAATTTCAGTGCGACATACCACCGCCCCTATCGGGTGTCCGTTGCCTAATGGTTTTCCAAAAGTGACTATGTCCGGAACCAATCGATCCTTTTCATACGCACAAAAATATTCTCCGGTTCGCCCAAGGCCTGTCTGCACTTCATCTGCTATATACAATCCTCCCGATTTCCGGACCGACTGCACCGCTCGGTTGAGGAAGCCCAGAGGGTATACCACCTGACCACCACAGCTTAAAATGGATTCAGCAAATAACCCAACGGGGGCCTTGCCCTGACCTTGCAGTTGTTCCAAAATAGATTGGACTTCCTCCATATAGGCTTCAGCCTGATCAGTTGCACCCGCATATTTACCCCTGAATGGATCAGGCATTGGAATGACATGAGTATGGGCTGGTCGACCCTGGCCTCCTTTCCGGTCAAATTTATAAGAGCTGAGGTCTATCATCAAAGCACTATTGCCATGGTATGCCCATTGGAGAGTGAGGATATCTTTTTGTCGGGTATAGTTTTTAGCAAGCCTTATAGCCAATTCATTGGCCTCCGTCCCTGAATTGGTGAAATAACAAATAGAAAGAGACGGATCCAGCATCCGGGTCAACTGGTCGGCTAGTTCAATAATTTGAGGATGCAGATAACGTGTGTTGGTGTTGAGTACAGCCATGGCAGCCTGTCCTCTGCGCACGATGCGCGGACATTCATGCCCACAATGGGCTACATTATTGACTGTATCCAGAAACCGCCTCCCGGTGTGATCCAACAAATACTGCATCACTCCCCGTTGAATGTATAGTGGTTGTCTATAAGATAATGAAAGATTGTATCCCAATTTATTCTTACGGGCATCCTGAAGCTGATAAAGATCAGATTTTGTATCCACCTGGCTTGAAATGCCGGTCAAAATTTCAGGGTCCGGACATATCGAGGTCCATAGGTTTCTATCTTCATAGGCAGCTACACCGGGAAAGTCTCCGTTCATATCCATCAAATCAAGGATTACCTGAAAATGAAGGTGTGGGGGCCAACCGCCATTTTCATCAAGATCTCCGATATAACTTAAAGTCTGACCATCGGATACCGTTTGGCCTGGTTCCCATAGTTCCAGACTTTTCCGGGAAAGATGGCCATACAAAGTAAAGAACTGGACTCCATCGGTTTCATGTTTTAAGATTAATGTCGGTCCGTAATCCCTTGGGTTTGCATTGTCCTGAAAAGAATGAATGATACCCTTAAAAGGAGCAAATACCGGGGTACCCGGTTCAGTAAAAAAATCGAGGCCCAGATGGACTGTTCTCCAGTCAGGCCCATCATTCCCTTCTGATTTAAATGAATCTGTTGTATAAAATGGCCGGATTTCATTGTAACCACCCAGCCCCAGTCGAATTCCTTTGGTGATTAAAATTTGTTGCAACCTGCCCTTCAATGCAGCATCATTGGAATAAGCTTCAAAATTGCCCAGGTCCGGGCTATCAATCCGGAAATTGAACAGGTGGTAAGACTTTAATAATCCCATATCCAATAAGGGATGGAACCTGATTTTTTTCAATTTTTCAATAATGATATCCCCACCTGGTACCGGTTTTTTATTGCAAACTGCCCTGAAGGTATAATGTGCCAGATCCGGTGAAATGGAAACCCATTTATCGAATAACAACAAGGCCTTTTTATCTGTAATCTGGAGATAGGAGTTATCCGGATAATCACGCCGGTTGATTGCGGATACCGTAAGACTGATCATGAGGCGGCTCAGGATCTGGGCATACAGTACCTTCAACTCCTGGTCTTCCAGAGGTTGGATCTCGTGATAGGCAGATAAAATTTCACTGGCTCCGCGCAGGGGATCTGGCAGGTCAAGGATAAGGTAAGCGCACGCAATGGCCAATTCATTGATCCGGTGGGTATACACCATATCGAGACAATCGATAAATCCATGTGCTTTAAAGACCAGGGAATCGGGATCCCAGAAACACAAAAGATTATAATCGTTGGCATCGTTATAGTTGATTTGTTTTGGACAAGTCAACAATGCCGGTTTGATTACCTGGTCGATCCAGGCCAGTTTTTCTGTAAAAACCTTGTGGATATGGGGTGGATGCAGGTGCAGATGATCTTTGATCCAATCTTTTTGCGATGGGTCCCACTTTATAAAACGATGTGCAGCGGCGTCTTCAAACTCCCTTAATCCAATTGTAATAGATGCGAGCATCTGGCCTATCGAATGTCTGGTTGCGGAGGACTGAGGTTTGATATCGGCTAAAATGTTTTTTTCTATCCATTCGAAAACCCGGATATGATAACCCTGAGACGCTGCGATAGGGCCACCATCAACTGATAAACATTGGATAGGTAAGGCATAAGGAAATTGAACTTTTCGAAGGTGTTTCAACGCCTTAGTTTCCATATCCAGAATAGCTTTAGGCCTTCCGGGGTGAGATAGCTTTACAGCATATTTTTTGCCTTGCGGGTTAGTCAGGCTATAGACAGCATCCAATTCAGAATATATTGGCTGTAAAAGGCCGTCCAGACCGTATTGCGTGCGGAGAATGAATAAAATATTATCGGGATGCATGCTCTGGTCGAAATTTAATCAAATATCCCAGGTTAATAGTGAAAAATTAAAATGTATGGCGACCATATGATATACCATTTCATTTTCTGCCGGGAATATTTAAGGCTAACCTTGTAAAATGGAATGGTAAGCCATTGTCGGTTGCCCAATAAGTTCTTACTTTATAGTATGAGCAATTGAAAATGACCTCCTTTGTGCTGGCATGCACCTTTATAGGGTGTAGCAACAGGCCCGGGTGAAGAAACGCCCTTTTAAACTTTTGCAAATCGGCCCTTGGCCCCTTCCGGTTGTCCCTCCCATTTGTTTCATTTTACCTAAATTTGCCGCTCTAAACCAAACAAACATGAGCCGGATAATAACCTTGAGGGATGCATTACGGGAAGCGATGATTGAAGAGATGCGGAGGGATCCTCTCGTTTTCCTTATGGGAGAGGAGGTAGCTACTTACAACGGGGCCTATAAGGTCAGTAAAGGAATGCTGGACGAGTTTGGTCCCCAACGGGTGATCGATACCCCGATCTCTGAGTTGGGCTTTACAGGCATTGGGGTAGGAGCTGCCATGAATGGATTAAGGCCGATCATTGAATTTATGACGTGGAATTTTGCCATTCTGGCCTTTGACCAGATTGTAAATAATGCGGCCAAGACCTTGAGTCAATCCGGGGGTCAGTTTGCCTGTCCGATTGTTTTCAGAGGCCCGAGTGGTTCGGCAGGACAACTTGCCCAACAACATTCCCAGACTTTCGAGTCCTGGATGGCTAATGTTCCTGGTCTCAAAGTGGTGTCCTGTATTGATCCTGCGGATGCCAAAGGACTATTAAAGTCGGCGATCCGGGACAATGATCCGGTTTGTATGATGGAGTCGGAAATATTATATGGATTTAAAGGGGAGGTACCGGAAGGCGAATATCTGGTCCCAATAGGGGTTGCTGCTGTTCGCAGGGAAGGAAAAGACGTCACCATTGTATCGTATAATAAAATGGTAGAGGTAGCCCGCAAAGCTGCTGATGAGTTGGCCAAAGAAGGAATAGAGGCTGAAATCATTGATTTGCGTACCATCCGGCCGCTGGATTACAAAACAATCGTTAAGTCGGTGAAAAAAACCAACCGCCTGGTGGTAGTGGATGAAGCATGGCCATTCTCCGGAGTAAGTGCTGAGGTGGCGTATGAGATTCAGAAATATGCTTTTGATTATCTCGACGCACCGATCACCCGGGTCAATGCTGCTGATACTTCTCTGCCTTATGCTCCTACCTTAGTGGAGGCCTGGCTGCCTAGTCCCGCCAAGGTAATCAAAGCGGTGAAAGAAGTCATGTATGTCAATAAATAATCGTTGATAATTATTTATTGATAATCATCCAGAACTTCTCTGGTGGGTTAAAACTTCACGGTAATTCCACCAATCGCATTTAAACCATAGGTAGGATATTGATACCACCTTCTCCAAAGCGTATTCGCGAGGTTATTGCCCTGTACAAATAAACCAAAGTGTTTGGTCAAACGGTAATCCGCACCGAGGCTGATATCCAATAATAGGTTTGATTTTCCGGAGTTGCCAAGATCGTCGAGGTAAGGAATACCGTCGTTGACAAATCCTTCAGCTTTTAAGATCAATTTCTGATTGAGCGACTGATATTGGACAGAGCCGTTCACCTCCAGGGAAGGTAGCCCCCAAGCCGGTTCATCTGCTAATTTTGAATCTTTCCGGAAAAAGTTTTTATTGATATTCCCATTTACAATAAGATACTTGGTTGGTTTAAAACTGACAGAAGCAGTTCCGTAAACCAAATCCATATCGCGGTATAAAATATTAAACCGGCTAAAATTGTTGGTATTTAAAATAAATACCGGCAGATTGTTATTTTGCCGGTACCCGATCCGGGCATCATACTCAGCAGATTTATTGGAGCCTTTTAAGCCAAGGTAGTATTGGGTATATTCATTATTCCGGATATCAGGACGGGACGTTATAAACGGATTGTATTCTGACAGGGTGCGATACGTATTTTTATTGAGTCCGCCATCTGCCCCTAACACCGCCATCAATTGATTGCCCGTCAGGCTGATATTAATATTGACTACCGGAAAAAGGTTTATTTCTTCCTGGCTGGAGGTTACCCGTAACCCTGCCGAAATCTGAAACGATTTTCCATGGATGCCGATAGATGGCAATAAATAAAAATTATTGAGTTCATGAGTGGAAGAGTCTTTGAGCGTATTAAAGTCCGAACCGAGCTCAATACCCAGGGAATGTCGGTCCCTGATCCACTTGGTCAGGCCGAGATGGAGATTAGCTGACCTTTCTCTGCTGGACAGGTTATCTGCGAGCGAAGCCAACTTAATGCCGGCAAAATAATTTATTCCCACTTTGCTTACTGTGGGGTTGTATACTTTGGCACCTATTTCGAGAAGGTCATAATCATGTTTTAAGATGGCTATCGGAGTCTGAGTCGAGGGATTTTGAAAATAATGCCCGTAATGGTGGTATCGGTCTTTACTGAAGGAAGCATCCCCTTGAATAGCCATTCCTTCTTCGGTGAGATAAACGACCTGGCCTTTGATGTCGTTGTCGTAAAATTTCTGAGCCCGGTTATTTTTATTATTAGCACTCAAATGACTGAGGTCAAAACCGATTTTGGTTTTCTTATTATTGGACCAGTCAAAAGCGAGTTTACCGAATGCCTGTTGGGGTATTCCATATCCCGCTTTGAGGTAAAATGGGTAAATAGGAATTTTTTCTCCTGCCTTCATCGCAACGGGCCTCAAGGGTGGTGCCGGATATTTTAAATCCAATACTCCCGGATTGACCTGATAACGATAATTTTTTTTAGTGGTATCGGGTGCGAGTACCTGAGGATTGATTTTGATTTTTTCGGTTTCATCCAACCGGGCATCAAAGTCCTTCACGACCTGGATGACATCCACCGGAAGGTTTTGCTGGCTTTGTAACAAACCAGAAAATAGAACCATTAAAAGGGGGATCAAACTTTTATTCATGGCCTCGATCATCAATTATTTTCAAAAAATGAATTAACCCGCAAACTGTCCGGTTTAAGTTTGCTGTTATTCTGTTGTTTTTTATTTACGGCAGCCAGTTTGTCCTGGGCGTTTCGGGTAATTTCCGGATCCTCTTTATAATTTTCCAACACTGCTTCCAGAGCGGCTTTGGCATTAAATAAGTCATTTTTTTCCACAAAAATGTCGGACAATAAAATCAGGCATTTAGCCACCCAATAGGGGTGGTCTGAGTTTTGCTGGATGGCTGCGCGAACGGATTTTTCAGCCTGATCGTTTTGACGTAGAATAAATAAAATGTTTGCTATGAGGTAACGTGCTTCAGCGGTCTGGATATTGTCGCTCAGATTAATGGCAGTATTCAGGTACGTATTGGCTTTAGGGTATTCTTTCTGATCGTAAGCAATTTTACCGAGGTAAAAATTGGAAGTTGCTTTCTGCTCATTATCGGATTGCGGGTTATTGGCTACTTTTTCACCGTACAACAATACTTCATGGGTGAGGCCGGTGCGATAAGCAGACCGCATAGCACCTAATTGTGCTTCAAACAACGTAGCGTCATCCACATTTGATTTACTCAATTCCGCGTAATATTTAAATGCTTTGGTGAAATCCTGGGAATGGTTATACGCCAGGGTCGCTGATTTAAACAACGCTTTATCGTAATAATCATTTCGCCCTTTTTTAATGACGGCTTCATAATCACTCAGGGCCTGATCATATTTTATCAGCAACGTATACGCTTCTGCTCGTTTGAATAAAGCCGGGATCGAATTGGCCCCATTGGGAAATTTTAGTAAATAATCCGTCAGGGAGGTAACAGCCCGTTCATATTGACCATCTTCAAAATACCTGGAGGCTACACTGAAATTTAATGAATCCCGTGAAAAATTGGTCATGTTGTAACCCGGGATGGATTCAATAAACCGGATGTATTCATCCGCCTGGCCAAGATCATCGACATATATTTCCTGGATGGCTGTCAGGGCTTCCTGGGATTCACTCGCGGAGGGGTTATGTTTAAATATTTCCTTGTAATACCGCAATGCCTCATTTTTATTATCCAGGTTATAGCTGATCAGCCCCAACTGGATCAGACCACGGTTATAGATGTTGCTGCCGGGATAATCTTTGATCATTTTTTTCATGATAGCGTCGGCTTCCTGCATCTGCGACTGCTCGGTATAGGTCACCCCCAGTTCATATAATGCTTCATCAGCGTATTTTGAGGTAGGCAGTCGTCTGGCCAGATCATTCAGCATCCTGATTTTTTCCTTTGCATTGCCCTTTAGCCCTTGAATAAGAGCTGTCTGATAAATTGCATAATCATATCCCTGGTATTTGTTTTTTATTACCTGGGTGTATCCATGGATGGCATCGTCATACCGGTTGCGTTTAAAAGAACAATCGGCTCCGCGAAGCAAAGCATCTGCCAATAAGGCGGATTCCTTTGCATTTGATTTTTTATTCAGGCGTTCAACCGCTTGTTTAAAATTTTCTCCCGCTGAAGTATAGTCTTCCTTTTTTAAATAATTAAATCCCTGTACGTAATATGCCATGGGGATCAGGTCAGGGTCTTTCAATTCTTTGCCGGTTCCGGCCTGGCTGATAAATTTACCGGCCCATTCAATGCTCTGGTTATAATCCTTCATCCGGTGTGCAACATCCGCCTGCCAATACAGGGCTGATAATTGAATGTTACGGTCAAAGGAAGGCTCCATTGATTTTTGCAATAAAACTTTTGCCTCCTGGGGCCTGTCCGATTGAATCAACTGTAAAGCCCTGTTGTAAGACATGAGTTGGTAGGCTTCCTTGAGACGAAGAGAGGGGTTTTTGATGTTTTCAATGACCCGGATGGCTTGATCATAGTCTTTAGTCCTGTTGAGGATGTCGGCCATGATGTCCTGGGCTTCCTGATAATATTTCGAACCTGCCGCAAAGGAGTTTAATGTGGTCAGTCCTTCACGGTCGAATCCCAGTTCTGAAGATAACTTTCCATAGTTAAACAAAGCTTCTTCCCGGATGTTTTCCTGGAATTGCAGTTTACTGACGTTATAAAAAGCAGTCCTGGCGGAAAGTTTATCACCTGATCTCAGGTAACAATCGGCCAGATAATAATTTGAATTTTGTCCGATCTGACTTTGTTGACCGCTGAGGGTGGTAAAGTAGGGTATGGCTTTTGAATATTTACCGGTGAAATAATTGCTGTATCCAAGGGCATAGTAGTCCGCTTCTTCCAGATTGGTGTTTACCTTTTCAAACTCTTCCAGGTAAAGCAAAGCATTTTGAAAATCCTTTTTGATGAAATAAGCATGGCCCGCCATCCTGCGGATTAAATTGACTTTGTCTATCTTTTGGGTGCCCGAAAGGTAAGGTTTGGAATAAGTCAATAATTGATCATATTTACCCTGAGAAAAATAAATCTGGGTTACATAATAAGGAATGAGATCAGTGTATTTTTTGGATTTTGAGGCTATCTGGAAGCTTTTGATGGCATCGTCGTATTGAGCAGTAAAATACTGACTCATTCCAAGGTAATAATTGGACGGGAAATAATATTCCGTCTTGAGGTCGTTGACTTGTCTGAAGGAACTGATGGCTTGTTTAAAATCTTTCTTGGTAAAATAGGCATACCCTTGTTTATAGCGAACTTCACTGAGTGTTTCGCTAGCTAATCCCCTGGTATCCAATAAAGTATAAAAAGACAGCGCTTTGTCATAATTTTTTTGCTCAAAATAATGATTGGCGACTTCGAGGTTGGCTTTTTCGGCAATTGGATCAGGTCTGTATTTTTTTATAAATTCTTTGACCTGTAGGTCTGCATCATCTTGTTGAAGTCGCAAACCCGAAATAGCAGCATAATATTCCGCATTGGTCTTCATTGTCTGATATTCCGGTTCGAAACTCAGACGCTGATCATTTGACACCTTCTCAAATTCTTTTCGTGCTGCCCCATATACCCCTTCCTGGAATAGCCTTAAACCTTCCTTATAGTGGAGGTTGATTTCAGAATAAATTGAAGTTCGCTGAGCATTAAGGTTGAGGAAAAATACCAGAAAACCAATAAAGAAAATTATAGACCTGGTCATGTAAAATCCGGATTAGTTGTGATGACAAAGATACTACGCATTTACTAGCTATTTAAGTGTAATTCAAGGACAAATTTATGAAAAAATTAACCTATATGTTGAATAAATCAACAGGGATTGAAATGAATTTTTAACCCAACTCCAAGGCCGAAAATACCGGCTCAAATTTTAAGGTTATTTTTATCGGGATCCTAAACGTATTTAAAGTGGATACCTGGGAAATACCCTTGCGGGATTTACCCGGCCAGATAGCTTTGAAACGACGGGGATTTATATAAAAGTATCAAACTGAAAAACTATTTAAACCAACGCTTCCCTCAACATAAAGACCTGCCGAAGGATATCAATACATTCGTCCAATTGACTTTCGGTGATCACGAGTGGCGGGGCTAGCCGGATAATATTGCCTCTGGTCGGTTTGGCCAACAGGCCTTGTTTGGCCAGGTCAAGGCAAATATTCCAGGCAGCGTCACCTGTTGGCTCGTCATCTATTTCAATGGCGTGCAGTAAACCTTTTCCGCGGGTCCTGCTAATCCAGCTACAATCGGTCTTTAAGTCAATTAGGCCTTTTTCCAGTTTTAATCCCAGGATGGCTGCCTGATCAATAAGGTGCTCGTCCTGGAGGACTTCCAATGCGACAATCGATACCCGGGCTGCGAGTGGATTTCCACCATAAGTTGATCCATGCTGGCCGGGTTTCAATACAGCCATGATGTGGTGGTCAGCTAAAACAACAGATACGGGCATAACTCCTCCGGAAATAGCCTTGCCCAATAACACCATATCCGGACGAATGTCATGCTGGTCACAGCATAACCAGGATCCTGTGCGCCCAAGACCGGTCTGTATCTCATCGGCTATAAACAGCACGTTGGTCTGTTTACAAATATTAAATAATTCAGATAAATACCCTGGCGGAGGTATAATGACCCCGGCCTCACCCTGAATGGGCTCAATAATCACTCCTGCAATATTTGGATCGGTGGTAAGATATTCTTTAGCTAGTTCAAGATCTCCATAGGGTAGGATGAGCAATCCCGGTACATAAGGGCCAAATCCTCCGGTACTGCTGTGTTCCGTGGACGCTGAAATAGCAGACAGGGTTCTCCCGTGAAAATTGGAGTCAAAAAAAACGATTTTGGCTTGGTTGGGGGGAATACCCTTTATTTCATAAGCCCATTTGCGGCAAATCTTAATGGCTGTTTCGACGGCCTCAGCTCCGGTGTTCATTGGTAAGGCCATGTCATAACCAAAGAGCTGGTGCAGCTTTTGTTCAAAGAGGCCAAGCTGATCATTGTAAAACGCACGGGAAGTCAGGGTCAGCCTGCCGGCCTGCTCGTTTAAAGCCGCAATGATCCGGGGATGACAATGACCCTGATTGACAGCAGAGTAGGCGGACAAAAAATCAAAGTATTTTTTATTTTCGACATCCCAGACTTCTGCTCCGGACCCTTTGGTCAGGACCACAGGAAGGGGATGATAATTATGCGCCCCGTATTTTTCTTCAAGGGCGATATATTCACTGGAATTCATAAGATGAATTTTGAGCTACAAAGATACAGCCGCGTGTTTTAACAATTGATGATGAATCGCCCACACTTTTGGGATCAAAGGGCTGCTGCCATCATTTTGAATGACAAAATCAGCCTGCCGGAGTTTAATTTCCTGGGGCCATTGACTCTCTATCCTCGACAGGATTTCTTGTTTATTCAAACCATCACGTTTTATTATTCTCTGGATACGCAATTCCAAAGGGGCATCCACGACAATTATTTTATCCAAATCAACGTGCGACCCACTTTCAAACAAGAGCGCTGCTTCCTTCAAGGCATAAGGGTGCTGTTTTTTTTCAAGATCAGCAAACCAGCGCAAGGTATCTTCTTTAACAGCCGGGTGGATGATCTTTTCCAGGGCATGCTTTAAACCGGGATTTTCAAATATTTTATGGCTTATAAACTTTCTTTCATATTCCCCTACTGAAGAAAAAGCACCTGCACCAAATAGTGCTATAATTTTTTGTTTAATAGGTTTTGATTCATTGACCAGTTGTTTAGCGCGGAGATCTGCGTCATAAACCGGTATACCCAATACCTTGAAAATAGCACACACTAAGGATTTACCAGTCCCAATGCCGCCTGTAATTCCTGCCTTCAACATGTTAAATAGTGATCGTGGATATTAGTTCTCTTTGGTAAAAAAGTTATTGACAAGGTGCAGGCCAGTTGTTTAAAAAATAATTTTCCATATTTTTTATTTACATTTTATAGTTAATAATGGAAACCTTGAGATCATAGACAAAGGCAAAAACGTTATTCGTTTAACTCAATAATTAAGCCGCGTGTCAAAGTAAGACCACCAGAGTATCCACCGTGAAATTACTGAGTAAATATGCAATAAGTCTTGCACCTTATTAAAAGTTAAATCAGATTTTGTGTGTTAATTTCTACTTTTGAGCGGACAATTTATCAATGGTTTGCGATTTGTGTTCCTCACCCGATGCTCAAAACCTGAATGAAACTAACCCTGATTTGTATCCTGTTTTTTATTATCGGTAAGACTGTTGTAAGTCAGGTCTCTGTTGATTTTATGGCCAATAAACGGGTCGGATGCGGGGTAGTACAAGTCTTGTTTCAAAATAAATCTACCGGGCCGGCCTTATCTTATCAATGGAATTTGGGTGGGATAATGAGTACCGCAGAAAACCCTTCAAGGATTTTTATAGCCCCGGGTAAATACAATATTTGCCTTACCGTTACCGATCGTAATGGCAAGAAAGAAACACGTTGTAAAAATGAATTTATTGAAGTAAAACCTTCATTTAAAGCTCAGTTTACGGTTAGTGAACCCCTGATCTGCACCGGGTCGTCTGCTCAATTTAATGATTTAACCAAATCACCTAACGGGAAAATAACTTCCTTGATCTGGGATCTGGGTGGTAGTACAGGCACTGTCCAGTTGTCCAATTCGGTACCGGTGAATTCGATATATAAGGATCCCGGTCTTTACGCGGTAACGTTATATGCAAAAGACGAAGCAGGATGTGAATCCACCGTAACCCAAAAAGATGTTCTGAACGTATTGCGAAAGCCGGAAATCCAACTGACTGTCCCGGAAGTATTTTGTTCCTTACCGGCATCGGTTAAAGTGACCAACCTGAGTCAGCCTTCACCTGAATTAACTTTTTCATGGCAGTTTGCAAGCGGGAGTGTTTTCACCGGCTATGATCCCCCTGCAATAACGATAGACCAGGAAGGCCGGTTTGCCTTTCAAGTTATTGTTACCAATACCGCGAACAATTGTAGTGATACACTCATCAGGCCGGAAGGCATTGTTGTAGAGAGGGTGGGTAAGTTTATTCAAAATAAAAAAGTTGCTTGCCGGAACGATCAAATTCAATTTAACTCGACCAGTACTTTACCCGAAATCGTTCACAGTTGGGATTTTGGCGATGGTTCAATTTCCAACGATGCTAATCCAGCCCACCATTATACCTTACCGGGATGTTATACCGTGACCCACTCTGCTCAATATCGGGGTTGCAATAGTTCACAAACGACCGATACTTGTATCCGCATATATGATCTTCCGCAACCCTCCTTTGTACTTGACAAAACTAAAGGATGTCAGTTTCCGCTACTTGTACAGACTACCAATAATTCAACTACAGGGGTAGCATGGACCTGGAAATCTAACGGCGTGATTTTGTCCAATGAAAAAAATCCGCTACTCAGGTTTGATACCCCAGGGGTTTATCCGATTCAATTGGAAGTTAAAAATGCAGAAGGGTGCATGGCCATGATAGATGGCACCTCAGTGGAATCTTATAAAATTCAACCGATAATTTCATCAGGAGAAATAAAAGGTTGCGGCCCCTTATTTTACACTTTGGAACACAACAGCACAAGTCTCGATCCGATTACCCAGGTGAAGTGGACCGTGTTTACCAGCATACCGAAAACCGTGATCGGCCCGGTAGCTGCAGTGATTATCCCTGAAACCGGGCAATTTGATGTGAGATTAGTCGTGCAGAATTCTTTAGGATGTATTGACTCCATTGAAGCAGGTGCTTATATACAAGTAGGCAGTCCCCCGGTAACAGCGATGGAATTTGCAGATGAAATTTGTTTTGGTGCACCCTTGCAGCTGATCGATAAAAGTGATGGATTAGCCAACGAGTTTCAATGGGAATTCGGAGATGGCCTTGACCCAGACTATACCCAAAATCCATCCAAACTATATGACAATACCGGGGATTATTTGATTATCCATCAGGCTTTTTTTAATGGATGTCCGGGCAACCGGGTCAGCGCCAGTGTCCGGATATTGGGAGCTAAAGCTGAATTTGAAATCCAACACAATTGTGATGTTCCTGGGGCTAAATTTTTTATCAATAAATCAACAGGAGTTGATTCGGTATATTGGGATTTTGGATTGGCGGGAACTTTATCGGATACCAGTCACCGGTTTAATGGTCAGTTTAATTATCCCATCCCGGGGAATTATCCGGTCACCCTCAAGGTTCTGAATAAAGCCTCAAATTGTGAAGATACGGCCAGCCTGACTGCATTTGTTTCTGAATTACAGGCATCGTTTACACTGAATACATTTGAAAGTTGTTCACCGGCGGAACTAAGAGTCATCAATTCTTCAAAGGATGCAACGGCTTATCAATATCTGTTTGAAGGGGCGGAGGGCTATGATGCGGATAGCTCAGCTCCGGCTATTCGATATATTAACGGGGGCAATTATAGAGCAAGCTTAATGGCTACGGACCGTATTGGTTGCCGGGACACCTTTGAACTGACCGACACTATTAGAATACATCAGATGCAAGTAACCATCACATCGTCTCATCAAAATTATTGTGAGGATTCGCTGGTTACCCTCCAGGCAGTTACCAGGGTATTGAATGACCGCATTTTAAATTATACCTGGGTTTTTGGAAATCAAATCATAAATAATACCCCTGAAATTGAAGTCATTATTGACTCCGTTCAGACAAACCAGGTCAGTCTCGTTGTTTTTTCTGAATCCGGTTGTCGGGCAGAAGCAGGTTTCAGTATTCCTTCGGGTAATTTGCAGCTCGGTTTCACTTCAGATACTTTAATATGTAATGCCGACAGTATCCGCTTTTATGCTGAAATCGGGGGCCGTTGGGACAGACTTCTCTGGGATTTTGGGGACGGCCAAACTTCTGATCAGGTCAACCCCATTCACCGGTATCTATCCGACGGCACCTATTCAATAAGTTTGACCGTCCAGGATGCTAGCTCGGGCTGCACCCAAACTATTTTAAAAAACAATCGTATTCAGATACACGACCCCATAGCAGCTTTTGAGCTGCTCAACGCGCAGGAATTTTGTTCTCCATTTATTGCTAAAGTGGCCAATAAGAGTCAATTTTCATCTAAGTTTGAATGGGGTTTTGGTGAAAGATCACCGGTCTCCACGGAATTTGAACCTTCCCGCTTACTTACGGAGAGTGGCACCTATACGGTCAGGCTGATTGCAATATCGTCAGACCGATGCAGGGATACTGCTATTATTACCTCGGCCTTTATAGTTTACAGTCCTGAAATCACCTTCGTCAAAGAAACATTTTCCAAAGTTTGTACTCCATTACCGGTCAATTATCTTGTATACAGCAATGGAGTTGACCTCCTCGGTATTGAATATGGGGATGGGATTCAGGAAGTAGTGGCCAAACCAGGTTTGGAGACTGCTTTTAAACATACTTACGAAACCGGAGGATTGTTTTATTCCATCATTTTTGCTACCGATACCTTTGGTTGCACCAGTTTTAAATTGCTGGACACAATCCTTCTCCATGATATGACTGTGAAATTGGGTTTGACAAATACCCTATTTTGTGGTCCAACAGGTTTT
The DNA here is from genome assembly GCA_034439915.1 of Saprospiraceae bacterium. Taxonomy (GTDB): domain Bacteria; phylum Bacteroidota; class Bacteroidia; order Chitinophagales; family Saprospiraceae; genus JADJLQ01. The sequence goes on from JAWXBI010000123.1 coordinate 27,583, forward strand.
GTTCCCTTAAAGAATGAATCCATATCTTCTGATGCATTCACCCGGATTCAATTGACACTGAGTATTAACGAGGTGGACACTCAGTATGACTATTTGCCCGATTCTATATTATTAGAGGAGTTTGGACGGTACTCGCTGAAACTAGTCATGGGTTCGGATTTTTGTATTGACTCCATCGAATATACGGATACCCTCCGGCTATCACCCAATCCAGCTACCAATTTTGAGGTCCTCAGTCAACTATTGTGTGCAGGTGACTCGGTAACCCTTGTTGACCGAAGCACGGCTATCAATGAATTTATCAATAGGGTAGAGTGGAAAATCGGTTTGCAGAAATTTACTGGAAGTAGTTTGACCTTGAAACTTCCACCGGAAGGTTTGATCGTCCAACTATTGACCAGTACTGAAAACGGATGCCTGGACAGTCTGGAACAAGAAATTGCCGTTTACCCATCCATACAAGTTGACCTTTCTTCAGATACCATGATCTGTTCAGGATCATTGATTCAGTTGCGTGCCAGCATACTTAACCCTGTAATTGGGTCGACTTATTTATGGCGGGATGGGGACAATTTTCTCTGCCAAGATTGCCTGGACCTGGACCTGAGACCTGAGTATACGACGATCTATACCTTTGAGGCGAAACACCCCAATGGCTGTGTGAGTGTTTATGAAACGGAGGTCGCCACGTTCAGAAACAACATCGGGCTACTGAGATTAACGGAGGATACCATTATCTGCAGGTCATCCATTGTCCCTTTATTGGCTGATGCCGGGGAGGAGCTTTATGCTTACCAATGGGAACCGTCCAGGAAGGGTTTATCGTGTTACCAAAATTGCCGCAATCCATTAGCTTCACCGGACACGACCACCACCTTTATAGTTTATGTAAATAATATCCAGGGCTGCGAAAGGCTTGATTCCATCACTGTTTTTGTCAATATACCCGGAGGTTTTGATCTGGGCCCTGACCGTACCTTATGTCCCGGGGATACCTTCAGGATATCGGTGCCCGGGTTTGAAAACTATAGATGGAGCGGGTCTTCCGGGATATCCTGCACCAATTGTGCTGACCCGGTTTTAAGGCCATTACAAAAGTCGTTGTATATACTTCATGCTACGGAGGATGGCTGTGCAGTTAAAGACAGTATCCGTCTATCCTTATTTTCCGGGGAACTAATTCCTGGAAGAAAGGATACGACTTTGTGTTTAGGATCTTCGGTACAATTGAAGACGGTGGACCAGGTTAATTTGAACTGGCTGCCTTCGCCCTGGCTAAATGATTTTACTTTAAGAAATCCTACGGCAACACCCGGAAGTGACGCTGTATTTTATGTTCAGGCCACAGAGGATCTGTGTACTATCGTTGATTCATTTTCCATCACTGTAGTGAATGAAACGCAGATCGCTGCAAGGGACAGGGTAGTATGCCCGGGAGAGGAATTTTCAATAACAGTCGAAGGGGATGCGACCAGTTTTAAATGGTCGGGCCCCAATATTATTTCTGGTCAGAATACTAATTCCATCCGGACCACTATCCGAAAGGATACGACCTATTCCGTCATAGCTCAAAATCACACGTGTGCAAAAGACACAGCGGTGATTCGGGTAACTATAACCTCTTTTGTGGAATTACCGGAGGTGGTAAAAATAAATATCATTAAATCATTGCCCTTCCAACTCAATAAAAACATTAAAACAGATAGTTCTTATTTTTATTCCTGGTCCCCGGATGAAGACTTATCCTGCATCGATTGCCCTGATCCAATCCTATTTACCGATTCAGCTAAAAATTTGCTTTTCCACATATTTGATCCGACCACTGGCTGTGAATTAAATCAAATCGTTGAAGTCAGTGTAGTTGAAAGTTGTCAACCGGAAGATTATTTCAGCGTACCCAATATTTTCACCCCAAACCAGGATGGGGTCAATGATCAATTGTTTATCATTCCCAAGGCGGCGGACCTGATCAAATCATTCCGGGTATTTGATCGCACCGGTGACCTGGTATTTGAAACTTTTGATATCCAGGTAGGTTGGGACGGCAGGTTAAAAAACCTGGAGATGGCCAATGGGGTTTACGTTTATTTGATCGAAGCAGACTGTCCTCAACTCAACCAGCGAATCGTTCTTTCCGGGGATGTAACCCTAATCCGTTAAAATTGATCTGATCCGACCCATTGACAGTCAATGGTTTCATGCCATTGTTGTTTTTGTTCTTCTTGTCGCAATTGTAGGATAAAATTGTCTTTTAAAGATAGCGGTATGGACACCCTGCAATGAATATGCTCCATAAAATCCTGTCCAAGGATTTTACCTTCCATTGATTTAAGCCATGTCTTGATTTTATTATCCATAGAATAACTGTAGTTGAGGATGAAATAACTAAACCGGGTGCGTTCAATAAGCATGGCCTTACTGATTGCATCAACGGCAGCCAGTTTATACGCAGCGTTTAAACCGGATACGCCGAGTAATACTCCCCCGAAATACCGCACTACAACTATTAATGCATTATGGATGGTATGGCTTTTTAATTGTGAAAGGATGGGCAGACCCGCAGAACCATTGGGTTCGCCATCGTCCTGGAGCCGGTGATAATCCGGATCTGGTCCAAACCGATAGGCATAACAAATGTGCCTGGCTTTGGCATGTTCTTTTCTAAGGTTATCAATACAAGCTCTGACTTGGGATTCTTCGAGGATAGGATAGATATAACTGATGAATTTACTTCCTTTTTCTTTGTATAAGCCTTGGGCAGGTTGTAGTACAGTAAGGAATGAATCCGAAACGGCCATGGCTTTCTGGGGCAGGCTCTTTATTGTTTGTAGGCACTGCCTGGTTTCCAAAGTTCCAGTTTTTCAGCTTCTTCTCCGATCAGATAACCCAGACGCAGCCCTTCTTCGCAATCCGCACGGTAATGGACGCCCATATACATTCTGGAAATGGCGTTTTCATTGGCCATTTCCCGGAAAGACGTAAACCTGCGTGGTTTTCCTAAAAACTCTTTTCTTTTCTCATGACTGTAATCGGTCATTTTGAATTTATCACCAAAGACTTCTTCCAAAACTACTGCCGTCGCGGCTCCAAATACAGAATGACCCGAAGGGTAGGCGGGAAAAGGTGGGTTGTCGTGCAAGGGAATCCATTTAGACGCAATCACCCGGTGGATATAGGTTTCAGGCCTTTCGGTATTATACCGGTACTTCAGTTCCCAGGTGAGCACACTGGCATCATTGAGTGCAAATCCCGTCTTCAGCAGGAGTTCCAATCTGGTTTCATTGGGCAGATTTGGTCTTATTCGCATTGCCTGTAAAACAATTGAAATCCAGCGGGAAGCTGCACAATAAGTCACCCCGTGGAAGTCATCAGACCAAAATTCTGCAATCCATTTTTTCTCCAGGGAGAGGGATTTGGATAAAGTATAAAGCTCCCAGGCCTGGGCAAAAGATTCTGAATTTTGATTTTCAGAATAGGGGAGTGGAGGACTGATGTTGATTTTCCTTACGTTTCGCAGCATCGTCTTTGACTTACCCCAGTGAGGTAAAAGAGCAGGCATACGGTCAGGGCCCGTGGGGACCCATGAGCCCAAATATTCCGGTGACCGATAGGTGTGGTCAAAATTGTACAAATAGGCTTGCCTCCCTATCGTATCGGTATTGGACATTTCAAAAATCTTATGACCAATCGACTTGCCATACTCTTCGGATGCGCTGATAGAAGCGGAATCCAAATACGTTTTAAAAAAAGCTAGATTTTCATCGTACAATTTTTTTGAATTCGACTTAAGGATCATATTGGCGTTGGGGTAAAACATACTGGTGAGTAGGTAATACGTGGCGTTGAGTCCTGCCTCAAGTTGGTACCCGGCAACATTCCTGTACTCTGGCATATTCAAATCCGGGAACTGTAAATGAAGTGACAAGGCGTTCTTAAAAGCAGGTAAGCCGGCTTGCCAGCCCGCAAGTCCAATATAAGCAAAGGTCCGGGCACTTACCGGTGGCCTGTATCCATCTGTAAACCGGTTGAGGGTCAATAACTGGGAGTACCATTTATCAATAACTTCAGTTATGGCTTTATCTGATTTTTGGCTGTAGTCTCCGGATAGACAACCGGTCAATAAAAAAGTAAAGAAGGCCATGAGGAGCCAGGAAGTCGGTTTAGATACGAGTGGACTATAATGAGTAACCTTAGAATCGGTTAAAACAAATGAAGAAGGGGCGGGATTTTTAAAATAGAGGGTAAAACGATTGCCCATGGCCTCATCGGAATTTACCTCCATGGGAATTTTATAAATATCAATGATGCTTTTGACCAATGACAATCCAATGCCGGACCCTTTACGGTGCTTGTGTTCAGTGGTCCTGTAGAAAGGTTGAAATATTTTATTCAGGTCTTCCAGATTAATAAGCGTACCAAAGTTTTGAAATTCGACGCTGATTTTTTGAGGGTTGGAAAAATCGACCGTGGTTTTTGCGGTATTGTCGTTGGAAAATTTACAGGCGTTTTCCATGAGGTTCATGAAAGCGAGTTTCAGCAAGGGTTCATTGGCTTCGATGACCATACCTTCTTCTTCGGCGGGCAGGTTGAGCAGTTCTATTTTGATGTTGTAAGCGGGATGGGTTTTATATATATTTTCCTGGGCCTGGTAAACCAATTCGTCCAGTCTGACAGGAGCAGGAGTCATGGGGATATGTCCGACATTGGAGTTGACTCTGGCGAGCTGGAGCAGTTTTTCAATGGTCTGGGACATTTCGTCTATATCTTCCTGCAGGGATGACAGGATTTGATTGTACTCATCCGGCGACCGTTTTTTATTAATGGCATACTGGATCTGTGTCCTGATGGCAGCCAATGGGTTGCGCAGTTCGTGGGACACATTGGAGATAAAACTTTTTTCTGTCATGAAAGCTTTATCTATCCGTTCCAGCAAGGAGTTGAAGGTAGTTATCAGATTGGATAATTCATCATTGTGTTGATCGGGTTTGAGCCTTTTGCTCAGATCTGTAGGCAGGATGTCCTTGACTTCATGGATAATCCGGGATACCGGCCGGAGGGATTGGCCGGCAAAAAACCAACCCCCGAAAGCCACGATCAATATTGTAAATAAGGTGCTGACCAACAAAATGTTGCGAAGTTGCTCCAGCTTGGAGTAATCAGGTATATCCTCGGATACTACAATATAGTTTTTGTTTTGTTTGGACTTGTAGAGGAAACCAAAGGCTTTGTAAGGCTGATTTATAAAGCGGTAATCTCCAGTTTGCATGATTGCTTTCAATGCCGATGAAGGGGTGTTGGGTGCCGACGAAATCAGGGTATAAATCCGGTTCAAATTTTCGTTATAAATTGAAGTATTCCCGATATCCTGGATCTGGATACTGCCGGAATCTTTTTTTTCAGGTAGCGGTTGGAGTTCTTCTTCATGAAAAAGAACCATCTCGGCTGTCATCCGGGCTTTACTTTCCAATAAACTATATAGTTCTTCTTCAATATGAATTTTAAATTGCCGGTAAATAAACAACATGGACAGCCCATAGATTCCAATGGTGATCAGTATAAATTGATAGGATAGTTTGGTCCTGATTTTCATTTTTGGGCCTTCATGCTTTCTTTATATAGTACCCGATGCCGAAATGGGTATGAATGAGTTTGTCCGTAAATTCTTTATCAATCTTCTTTCGAAGATAATTCACATACACTTCAATCACATTGGTATTGATCTCCACCCCCAGGTTCCAGACCTTTTCCAAAATTTCCAGTTTGGGGATCACCCTTCCCTGGTTGCGCAACAGGTATTCCAGCAGAGAAAATTCCTTTGGGGTAAGGATGATTTTTTTACCAGACCGGGTCACTTCCAGCGTGGAAATATTGATTTCCAGGTCTTCGTAATTAATTTTTTCACTGGAGAGGTTGGACAGGTTGGACCGGCGGTGCAAGGCTGATATTCTCGCCATCAATTCCTTGAGATCGAAAGGTTTGGCCAGGTAATCGTCCGCTCCGGCGTTTAGGCCTGATATTTTATCTTCCGTTTCATCCAGCGCTGAAATCATTAAAATAGGCGTTTTGATTTGTTTGGATCGAAGCACCTGAGAGAGTTTGATGCCATCCATGTCGGGCATGATGACATCCGTGACGATAACATCAAAAGACTGGCGGTCAATTTTTTTGAGCCCCTCTGCTGCATTCAGGCATAATTCTGTATCTACACCGTTTTCATCCAGGAAGGCTTTGATAGAGGAGGCGGTTTTAGGCTCATCTTCTATGAGGAGTACTTTCATTGGTCAAATTTCAATAACTTTCCCTGTAAATGTCTCATAAATCCCTCCAAATTAAGACTCTAAGCAAATTTTTAGAAAAAATAAAGAGGTCAAATGATTTGTAATATCGGTTAGGATTTCTACATTTGGTTTCTCAAGATTGCTAGATTCTTGAAAGTTCACTTTTATTTAACTATAATCTATTTATATGAACAATAAACTACTCAGAGTTATTTTGCCTTTAGCTCTGTTCGTTTTGGTCACCGGCTGCCAAAAGAACTCCGTTGAAGAAGAAGGGGATAATAAAGAAATCAAAGGCCTGGTCAAAGATTTTGATTACACCACCGTTTGGGAATGGAATGAATTATTTACCCGTATCGATAAGGATGCTATGGGATACCGGCCATGTCCGGGTCCTCGAGCCTTGGCTTATATGGGATTATCCGCATACGAAACTGCAGTTGCCGGTATGCCGGAATACAACAGCCTTAAAAATCAATGGGGCAGTGAGCTCAAAATTCCTGATTTTGTGGAAGGGCAAAAAATACATTGGCCATCTGCAATTAATGCCAGCTATACCTATTTAATGAAGAAATTTTTCTTCAAAACCAATTTTGTACCTGGTTTTGGCCATTTAACCAATGCCGATACTCAAAAATTAATTGAGACCCTGGGAGCAGCATTAGATGCAAAGTATAAAACGGTAGTCAATGATTTAGTAGTGTTCAATGATTCCAAAGCCTGGGGCGAAAAAGTTGCTGCTGCAGTATGGAGTTGGGCCGTCACCGATCCATATGGAAATGATGCGGATCTTAACCCTCTGAATAACGATCCCGCAAAAGGCGAAAACTTTTATTACAACTGGAGAACTAAAAGTATGTCCAACGGGGCAGTAATTCCGGGTAAATGGTATCCCACTAATGACAATCCGGATGGAGGTATGTTCCCATATGGAGGACGTATGCGCACCTTTGTGACCACAGATGCACAAAAACTTTGCCCACCGCCTTTGGCTTATAGCGAAAGCAAAACCTCTCCATATTATGCACAGGCTTTGGAAGTTTATGCATTAAGTAATCCCAATATGAGGTATGAAGACCGATGGGTTTCAGAATTCTGGAGTGATGATATATTTGGCCAGACGTTTGGCCCTCCGACCCGTTTATTGGCAATCATGGATCAGGTATTGGTTGCTGAAAAATCCAATCTTCAGACGGCTATTGAAGGTGCAGCAAAATTAGGAATGGCAAATAATGATTTCGGAGTAGCAGCCTGGCATTCGAAATATGTTTACAATGTCGAAAGACCTGAAAATTATATCAAACGATTAATTGATCCAAATTGGGAGCCCATCCTCGTCAATACAGTCTCTGGTGTAAAAGGTATCACCCCACCATTTCCAGCCTACCCATCCGGCCATTCCACATTTGGTGGAGGAGGCGGTGCAATTCTTGCCAATGTTTTCGGTCAGAATTATGAATTTACCGACTTGTGTCATAAAGACAGAACGGAATTCCTGGGTATACCCCGTACCTTCAACTCTTTTGAAGATGCAGGATTAGAAAATGCGCTTTCAAGGGTGACCTTAGGTGTACATTTTAGAATGGATTGCACTACCGGTTATGCTTTCGGTCAACAAATAGCCAGAAGGGTAATAAACCTCCCCTGGAAAAAATAAATTCAGGATTAACTTAAAAGTGAAGTAATTAAATTGATTAATTTTTATTTTTTAGATTGATCATATAGTAACATTTCAAAAATCCATATACGACAACAGGTGTAAATGTCAAATTTACACCTGTTGTCATTTTAGGGATTAAGATTCCTAATAATCTCATAAGAATCCTAAGCTGGTAGAACCTAAATGCAGCATTATGCATTATTTATACGTATTGGAAAAAAATCAAACTGGTTTCCTTTAATTTATTTCAGATAAATTTTAAACTAAACATGAAAATTGAAAAATTATCATTACCATCTTTAAAAGTGGTAAGTATAATTATATTTTTCACGATTGGTTCCTTTTCCTGGTTAAGCGGACAAACACCATTAGAGACCATACAGACCTTGGAGATTAAAGAAATCACTATAGAAGTATCCAGGATACGGCAGGATATTCAACGGTTGGACCCAATTAAGGGCACGTACATCTATTCGGGTAAAAAATCAGAGGTCATTCAATTGTCCGAGAAAAATGTAGCGCTGACAGAAAAATACGGACGCCAGATATTTGCTAAAATCCCCGGAGTATTTGTTTACGATATGGACGGCACCGGCAATCAAATCAATATTTCGACCCGTGGCCTGGATCCGCACCGGGGTTGGGAATTTAATATTCGAAAAGACGGAGTATTGACCAATTCAGATATGTACGGTTACCCGGCCAGTCATTACAATATTCCGATGGAAGCAGTGGACAAGATAGAGTTGGTCAGAGGTACCGGTTCATTGCAATATGGTGGACAATTTGGAGGAATGTTAAACTATGTGAGCAAATTACCCGATACCCTGAAGAAATTTTCATTTGAAAATATCAATACGATAGGATCCTATGGTTTGGTCAGCACGTTCAACCGGGCATCCGGTAAATTGGGTAAATTCAGGTACTCCACCTGGTTCAATAAAAAGTGGATTACCGGGTACCGGGACAATAGCGATGCCCAATACAATGCGGAAGCGGTCTCCCTCTATTATGATGCGAGCCCCCAACTTAGTCTTAAGTTGGAATGGACCCATTCCGATTATGTCACCCATTTGCCAGGACCATTGACAGATAATATGTTTGCAGCTAATCCAAGGATGGCTACACGAAACCGTAATTATTACAATCCGGATATCCATGTTCCTTCCTTTACCATGGATTGGAAAATTTCGCCTTCCACACAATTGTTATTTACTAGTTCGGCTATCCTGGGAGCGCGCAACAGTGTATTGTATGATAAGGTAGCCACCATCCCGGATTCAATAGTCACCGCTACCAGGCAATTTAACAACCGTCAGGTCGACATCGATAATTTCAATAGTTACACCAGTGAAATCAGGGTGCTCCGCATGTATCGTTTTCTAAAACAAAAGAATGCCCTTTCGATGGGTATTCAGTACATGAACAATGACCTTCACCGGCGGCAATTGGGGAAAGGCACTACCGGTGATGACTTTGACCTGACCCTGGTCACTCCGGGATGGGGGAGGGATCTTCATTTGAAAACTAAAAATATTGCAGTTTTTGCCGAAAACCGATGGGCCTTGACCCAACGATTATCTGTCAATACCGGTTTGAGAATGGAGGTGGGCGAGACGGATATGTCGGGAATAATTACCTATTACACAGAAGCGGAAATTCCGAATCAGATCAGCCATGATTTCCCGCTTTTTGGTGTCAGTGCACAATATGATGTATCCAGATCAATCAACCTCTATGCAGGATGGGCACAATCATATCGCCCGGTAATTTTCAAAGATATCATACCCGGATCAATCTTTGAAATCTCCGATAAAGAACTGGAAGATGCCTTTGGCTCAAATACGGAACTCGGATTCAGAGGCAAATGGAAATTCCTTAGTTGGGACATTACCGGGTTTTATATCCAGTATAAAAACCGCCTGGGTACCCTGGCGCAAGTTGATAACCTTGGAAATCAGATTATCTTCCGGACCAATATCGGAGACTCTTATACTGCGGGTTTGGAGTTGTTCCTCCAGGGGGACGTCTATATAACTAACAAAACAGGGTTATCACTTTTTACTTCAACATCTTACATGGATGCCCGTTACCAGGATGCTCTGCTCCGGTCCGGAAATTCAAACGTCGATATCGATGGAAATAAAGTGGAAAGTGTACCTCAATGGATATCGCGGAACGGAGTTACTTTAAATTTCCCAAGGGTCAATTTTTCCACGTTGATGAGTTATACTTCAGAAAGTTTTGCAGATGCTTTTAACATGGTCGCTCCTTCAGCCAGTGGGGCTGCAGGCTTGGTACCTTCTTATTTTCTGATAGATCTGAATAGTTCCGTTCGGTTATCTGAAAAAATCAGGGTACAACTCAATGCCAATAATGTGTTGGATAAAAAATACTTTACCAAAAGACCTCAGTTTTACCCTGGCCCCGGGATCTGGCCATCAGATGGGCGGACGTATTCCGTGTCGGTGGCGATAAAGCTGTAAAGGTTAGCACAGGGTTATAAAGTAACAGGTTATATTCTGTATTTATTTAGGAGGTGCTGAATAAATAAATCAAAATAGATTGCAATTGCTTTGCCCGCTCGCTGCGCTCACTGACCCAAATCCCGACCGGTTGTTAGTTGTAATAAAATTTAGAGACGGTGCAAGGTCTGGATTGGGAACCAAACTCTTTATAGCCCAGCTGATTGAATAGATAACCGCCTGTTTTAATGAAGCAAAGTTCAATCCGATGCATCGGATCTATAAAATAAGACACTAAGGCAAAAAAAGAGGGTTCCCCAGTCCCGTTTCGTCCCGTCGCGACGGGATGGGGACAGCGAGGAACGAGTGGGGGCAGATGCAAGGATTTTGCAAGAATTTATCATATTTGTTTGCTCAAGTATTAATCTTTTTTATGATATACTTTTCAAAATCAAAATGTTAGATGTTATTCAGCACCCCCTATTTAAATTCAACTTTCTGGGATATGGATTGTTATCTTTCTACGCAATGATCCTAGTCATACATGGTACCAACCGCAGAGAGAGCCTGAGTAAACCCATATCTGAATTTGTAGTAAAACATTTAAAAGAAAAGTATACCGGTCAGGTAGAATTGTTGGACCTGGCGGAGATCCCTATTGAGTCATTTGATTCGGGATCCATGTATCATCCTGACCTCATTTCTGCAACGATCATACAGATCAAAAAGCAGCTGATCAATCCGGCTCAAAAAATGATATTTATTTCCCCGGAATATAATGGCAGTATCCCAGGAATACTCAAGTTGTTTATTGATGCTTGTTCTATAACCGAATCCAGATTAGCATTCTACCATAAAAAAGCTTTTTTGATCGGGGTGGCTTCCGGGCGGTCAGGCAATATCCGAGGTATGGATCATTTAACCGGGATACTGATGTATATGAATATGATCATATTCCCCAACCGGTTGCCGGTATCCCGGATTGAAAATTTATTGGCTGAAAAGGTGACCCTGAGCGATGTGGACACCCAAAACGTCATTGCGAAATTGTTGAACGAGTTTATTGAGTTTTAGATAACCATTCGTTCAATGTGCAGGTTGCATCAGCCACTGCCTTGCCCGATTCATTTTTCTTAAGTATAGCCACTTCATGGTCAACATCGTGTTCAAAAAATAAAGCGATGTTTTCCAGAAGGCACCGGTTAAGGACGTCCTCTTTTTCCTTCAAGGTGATTAAAGGTTGCATATCGTAAGCCATAATATACGGGAGGGGGAGGTGATGCACAGAAGGAAATAAATCAGCCGAAAACAATAATTTTTTCCCAGGCGCGACATGGATCAACGGTAAGGCCATTGCCCGCGTGTGCCCATCTACCTTGATAAATTCCAGGCCGGTAAATTCAGATTCATCCAAAAACCTTAGTATGCCTAAAGCTTGCAACGGATTTATGTTTTCAGTCAAAAAGGAGGCTTTTTCCCGGGCATTAGGTTGGAGAGCGTATTGCCAATGCTCCCTCATCACCCAGACCGTTGCGTTGGGAAAAAGGGGATATATAATTCCGGACTGATCGCGGGCCAAGGCCCCTCCCACATGGTCAAAATGTAAATGGGTAAGTATGATATCACTGATACTTTCAGGTTGGATCCGTTGCTTTATCAGTGCATCGGTGATCAGGACATCACCCGAAGGTTCATAGTAGGAATAGAACTTGTCGCTTTGTTTGTTGCCCAGACCGGTATCAATAAGGATCCTGGAATGACCGGTTTCCAGATAAAGGCAACGAAGGGCCCAGGTGCATAAATTTTGATTATCAGGAGGGATCAATTTTTCCCAAATCCTCCTGGGCACTACTCCAAACATAGCACCACCGTCTAATTTGAAAGTACCCGCCAATACCGGTTTAAGTACCATCCTATTGGTTTAACAAAGCCATATGAAGAGCGGCCAGAGCAGCATCCTCTCCTTTATTGCCCATTTTGCCGCCGGCGCGTTCAAGCGCTTGCTGGAAGTCATTGGTGGTCAATACCCCAAAAATAACCGGGACCCCTTTTAAAAGATTGAGATCCATAATCCCTTGTGCTACTGCCTGCGCAATGTACACATCATGTGGGGTCTCGCCTTTGATGATACAACCCAGGCAGATTACAGCATCGGGCTTGATGTCTTTGATCGCCCTTTTTGCACCGAAAACCAATTCAAAGGCCCCGGGAACCAGTCTGATCTCTATATCGTTTTCCTTTACCTTGTTTTTTAATAAGGTTTTGAAGGCGGCTACCTCCATTTTTTCGGTAATCTCCCTGTTCCATAAGGATGAAATAATGACAAACCGGTAACCCGACATTGATGGTAAGGGAGGTTGTTCACCGGATGATATAGTTTTTTTACTCATGGTTAAAAAATTATAAGTTTAAACCCTGGTCCTGACTATTCCAATTCCAGGCTACTATTTGCCAGCGCTCGCCTGATGCGTTGAGATATTCAAGAATGGGTTCAAAGCCAATTTTATAATGTGCACCCAAAGATCGTTTATTGTGCATAGAAATTTCGGTGATGCAAAATTTATATTTTGGACGCAGCAAACTCATGTGGTTGTACAATTGCCCTACCAGGTTTTGTCCCCGGTAAGGTTTATCGACACAGACCTGCCCGCATACCAGGTAATTGATCTGGCTTAAGGGGATATCCTCATAGTTTTGTAAATCTATTTTACTAAAAAAAGGAATCAGTTCGGGTACACGGCCCCCTTGTGTTTTATTCATGCAGATAGCATAACCGGCCAGATGCTCCCCATCCCGAGCCACTACAGCCGGTTGGTCGAGGCAGATTTGTTTCAAATTGTCAGGTTCATGTTCCACATATAAAAAGCCCTGGGTGGCACGCTCTTCCTGGGTCAGGAATTTTCTCAAATTTTGCCGCTGCAATTTGATGATCTGATCAACGATTTCAGGGGCTGAGCTAAAACTAAGTTGCATGTTAGTACGCTTGGGGTGATGAAGGGATATTTACGGGTATAAAAATATAATTTGAAGTTTAAATCCGGAGTCGAATCCGCTGAATGGGATGGTTGACGGATAATAATTCAATGTCGTGTAGATAAGATTCTATGTGTACTACCAGGTGTGCTATGATCTACGACGTCGTCCGACTCCGGCTGTTGTTAAAACTTAATACATTAATATTGAACCAAATAGGAGCAAAGTATGGAGCGAAGCGTAGAAAACACATAGTAAAATTTTGCGAACTGAACGACATTGGATAATAATTGTAAATTTGCAGCCTGAGAACGGCTCTGTAGTTCAATGGATAGAATACCTGAATTCGGATCAGGTGGTAGGGGTTCGATTCCCTTCAGAGCTACTCTAATTTTCTCATTTCCTATTTTTTTTTGGTTTTGCAAGGCATTGATTTTGTTAGGAATTTGACAGCCGGGATCGTGGTTCTAAGCCTTGCTGTTTTGAATTCCTGTAAAAATGAAACCTCAAAACCTTCTGCTGAAATAAATTCTTTCCAGGATACCCTCACCCTGGTACTAATACATTGTGGCCGCTGCCATGACGTACCGGATCCATCCTCTTTAGACCGATCTACCTGGGACCGGACGGTGCTTAAAAATATGGGATGCAGGTTGGGCATTCAAACGGATGGGTATGATCCTTATCGGGGATTGGATATGCTCGAACAAAGTCTTTTGCTCCAGGCCGCTATTTATCCATTGTCACCCTTGATCAAGCCAGAGCAATGGCAGGCCATTCTTTCTTATTACCGCGATAAAGCTCCGGATTCTTTATCGGTCTCTTCAGACAGTTCGTTTTCCCTCAGCCAATTCATACCCATAAGCAAAGGGGATCTGATTGAATCCCCAAGAGTAACTACGTTGTTCTATGATACTATTGCCCGTGAAATCCATGTTGGCCTGGAATCAGGCAGGATATATACCTTGACTGAGTCATGGAATGTGAAGCATGAAATGAATATTGGCACAACCCCAATTCAGTATATTCGCGATGATCAGGATTATCCTTATATACTTGCTGTTGGGGTAATGTATCCATCCGAGCAAAAAAATGGCAGCTTAATCAGGTTAATTGATGGCCAACCCGTGAACGTGCTGACCCACCTTCACCGTCCTGTCTGGATGACCAGAATGGATTTGAACCAGGATCGGAAAGCGGATTTTGTAATTTCGGAATTTGGGTATGAAACAGGAAAATTGTCCTGGTTTGATGCGGTGAATCCCATACTATCCGCTTCAAACATCCTTTTTAACGGGGCAGGCAATATTAAAACGTTTAATCTCGATGTCAATGGTGACGGTATAAAAGACCTGGTTTCTCTTAACGCCCAGGGTAATGAGCATGTATCTGCCTACCTGGTTGATGTTCACGGTAACGTGGAAGAAAAAAGGTTATTGCAATTCCCCGCCATTCATGGGGTATGTGATCTGGACATCGTGGACTTTAATGGGGATCAACGACTTGACCTGGTTATTTCCAATGGGGACAATGCAGATTATACACAAATTACCAAACCCTATCACGGAATCCGGATTTATCTCAATCAGGGAAATTTCAATTATGAAGAATCTGTTTTTATACCCTATCCGGGAGTATTACACACAGAAATCTCCGATTTTGACCAGGACGGTGATCTGGATATTGCGGCAGTTTCCTTTTTTCCTGGAGATCCGGCTTATCCATTCCCCGGGTTTAAGTATTTTGAGCAAATAGCCCCAGGTCGATTTTCGGGTCAGACTTTTAAGACGTCAAATCAGGGAAAATGGATGAATATGGTTAAGGGAGATTTTGATCAGGATGGAGATGATGACCTATTGT
Source organism: Saprospiraceae bacterium (assembly GCA_034439915.1). Taxonomy (GTDB): domain Bacteria; phylum Bacteroidota; class Bacteroidia; order Chitinophagales; family Saprospiraceae; genus JADJLQ01. The sequence goes on from JAWXBI010000123.1 coordinate 42,819, forward strand.
TGGGTTCATTTATACTTAATACCAATATGGTCTCCGGTTCCCGGGAGGAGTTAAAAAAGAACAGCCTGATGTTTTTGGAAAATAAAAAGATAAAATAAACAATCGCCTGGGCGTAGAAAAGGTCGCAAAAAAAGGCAACATATTTTTCAATATGTTGCCCAAAAGTTGGGTTTACATTTTTACATCTCAGGTTGAATTTCGATGAAAAATAAAGAAATGGTTTTTAACCTATTCCAATAAACCCATCCGGTACTGACAACCAGAACTTGTCAGGTTGTATCCAGGCAGTGCGCAAATGCCATTAAGGTATATGTGCATAACCAAGTTCGATACAAGGGTTTTCTGTCTGGGATGCTAGATATAGACCGGACACCTACCTTTACTTTTAAAAGGAAGACCTTGAATCGACAATTAAAGTTATACTAAAATTTTCCTAAAAGCCAACGGTTAACTGTTAAAATTGGAAATATTAATATATAGAAATAATTAATGTGACCTGGGAAACGTGTTTAAAAAGGACCTCCGGGACTGAATTTCTTCATTTTTCCTCCCAATTAAGTTTACCGGGATCCGGGCAGTAATAAATGTCCGGACTTCCCTGAATAGAGTTCAAGACCGAATATCCAATCGTCGAAAAACCAAGGTTTTTAAGTGGTTTGAACAATGAATAATTTATGCATAAATTATTGGAATTCAGCCTTAAATAACGATTTGTAGTATAAAAACAGGGCTATTTCCCGTTTGCCTTAAAATCCCCAGGGCAAAGTATTATAGGACATCAGCCTAATTTGAACCTTAGGTCTGGAATTTGAAAAATAAACTCTATTTTTGTCGCCTTATTAGACGGGGTGTAGCGCAGTCCGGTAGCGTATCAGCATGGGGTGCTGGTGGTCGCTGGTTCGAATCCAGTCACCCCGACTAAATTTTGATTTTTTCGGGATGTAGCGCAGCCCGGTAGCGTGCTTCGTTCGGGACGAAGAGGTCGCAGGTTCGAATCCTGTCATCCCGACCCAAACCGGAATACTGGGACCTCATCGAAAGAATTTGAGGTATGTTTAAACGAAAATTGAAAATCCGGGTGTTTAGCTCAGTTGGTTCAGAGCGCTACTTTGACAGAGTAGAGGTCACTGGTTCGAGCCCAGTAATACCCACCCTTTTCCAAAATAAAATTTGATTGTACAGTGAAATAAATCAATACTGCCAGTCCCGTGGGGTAGACTTGTTGGTTGTATCCAAAATGCGGAGCATAGAGGAAGTATATTCAATTTACCACCAGGGCCAGCGTCAGTTTGCAGAAAACCGAGTGCAGGACCTGTTGTCTAAAAAAGATCAACTGCCTGATGATATACAATGGCACCTTATCGGTACCCTGCAGCGGAACAAAGTAAAATGGGTAGCTCCTTTCATCAGCCTGATCCATTCCATTGATGACTTTAAATTATGGGAAGAGATCCATCGTCAGGCATTAATGAATAAAAGAATAATTCCAGGATTGTTGCAGATCAAAGTAGCTGCTGAAGAATCCAAATTCGGATTCTCCTTTGATCGATTGCTGCAGATCCTGGAGCAGGATCCATGGAATCTGTTATCCGGGGTGCAGATCCGGGGTGTGATGGGTATGTCCAGCCTAACCGATGATCAAAATCAGATCAGAAATGAGTTTAAAACATTAAAAATGTATTTTGAACGTTTGAAAACACAATATTTCAATTACCCGGAATTCTCAACCCTCTCCATGGGAATGTCCGGTGATTATCAAATAGCCATTGAAGAAGGTTCCACGCTGGTCCGGATCGGAAGTAAAATATTTTCCTGAATCAATCAAACGGCTATCAGAAGATATTTGTTCTTTTTTCCATTTTCCACGACCATCCATTGGTCGCGAATAAACTGATTGGAGGTAATGGGGAATTCGTGTTCTGTGATTTTAAATTTATTGATGGAGATGGCCTGATTTTGAATGGCTTTACGGGCTTCGGACCTGGAGCTGCAGATCGGTGCAAGTGCAGTCAATAAATCGGTGACCGTGATATTTTGAAATTGATCCCTATTAATTTTAAAAGTTGGTAGTTCACCCGCGATGTCCTCATATTGTTGGTTGGTCAGCAGGAATAAAAATTCCGTGGTGACTTTAGGATTGAATAAGAGTTCGCTTACTTGCATAGCCGAATTGTAGGCTTCGTCAGAATGGATCCTGCGGGTTAATTCCTCCGCCAAAACGCGTTTGATGGTTTGAGGATTGGACATACTTTCTGACTCCAGTTGTTCGATTTCAGTTTTGTCCTTTAAAGAAAATATTCTTAAAAATTTGGACAGGTCCTGGTCATCTGAGTTGATCCAGAATTGATAAAACTTATACGGACTGGTCAGTTGGGGATCGAGCCATATATTGCCCTCTTCTGATTTGCCAAATTTTTTACCGTCAGATTTGGTAAGTAGGGGAGAGGTAAGGGCATGTACTTCTGCCCCGGTGGTATTCCTCCGGATGTATTCTGTACCGGCAGTAATATTGCCCCATTGGTCGGATCCACCCATCTGCAGCGTGCAACCATATTTATTGTAAAGACAAAAATAATCATAGGCCTGCAGCAGTTGGTAACTGAACTCCGTGAACGAAATGCCGGTTTCAAGCCTTTTCTGAACGGATTCTTTGGACAACATATAATTGACTGTAAGGTGTTTACCCACTTGTCTCAGAAAATCCAAAACATTAAAATCTTTATAAAAATTAAAGTTGTTTTCAAACAAGGCCTGGTTTTTCCCTTGGTCAAAATCGAGGAATTTGGTGAACTGTTGTTGTTGAAACTGCAGATTGCGATCGAGTTCTTCTTCTGATTTTAATTCCCTTTCCTTGTCTTTGCCAGAGGGGTCTCCAATCCTCCCGGTTGCTCCACCCATTAAAACGATGGGCTTATGGCCAAAAAGTTGAAAATGTTTGAGCAACATAATCTGGACATAGTTGCCAATGGTCAACGATGGGGCAGTAGGGTCAAATCCAATATATCCTGTAACCATGCCCTTCATTAATGCTTGCGGCAAATCAGGGGTATGGTCAGCCAGCATGCCTCTCCATTGTAAGGTCTCGATAAAATTCATCTATTCTGCTATTGATTGGCGCAAAAGTAGGACATTTGCGCAAGATGAATAGTTGGTCCATCGCGCAAAGGCTGATGAATTATGATAAAGGCAGCTTCGTTCGGTTTATTTTAAAACTTGCCTATATCAGCACTGCCTTATCGTTGGCTGTCATGATTACGGCTACAGCGGTGATTTCTGGGTTTAATAAAGAAATTTCAGATAAAATATTTGGTTTCTGGGGACATATTCAGATCAGCAGTATACACAGTTCCCAACTCAACCTCAGTGCGCCGATTGAGTTGGATTCCGTATTTACCCGACAATTGGATACGATTTCGGGCATTCGTCATTTCCAGGTTTTTGCTTATTTGCCAGCTATAGTCACTGCTGGCGAAGAAATGGAAGGATTGATCCTGAAGGGGGTGAGCAATGATTTTGATTGGTCTTTTTTTAAACAATTCCTGGTTGAAGGGCACATTCCCGGCGCCCAGGACACGGGTAAACGGCAATTGGTCATTTCAAAAAACCTGGCCAGCCGTCTAAAATTAAAATTAAACGATCCATGCCGCCTCCACTTCGTAATAGACGAAGATATCGTGACCCGAAATTTCACTATCACCGGCGTGTATAACACCGGATTGGAGGAATATGACAATAAACTGGCCATAGGTGATCTGTCTGAGATCCGGGCACTTGCCCATTGGACGGATCAGCAGATCGGGGGATATGAATTATTTGTAAACGACCTTAGTCAGATTGAAATAGTCTCTGAACGTATTTATGATCAGTATTTGGGCAATGAGCTTTATCTGGAGACCATTCGCCAAAAATTCCCCAGCATATTCGATTGGCTTAACCTGCAATCCACCAACCAATATGTTATCCAGGCTTTGATGTTACTGGTAGCCATGATCAATCTGATCACTGTTCTTTTAATTCTGATCCTGGAACGGACCCGAATGATTGGTACGTTTAAAGCTATCGGAATGCGGACTTCCGCGCTGAAAAGGATCTTTTTATTTCATGGGTTTCAAATACTCAGTAAGGGATTACTCCTGGGAAATGTAGTTGGTCTCCTGATCTGTCTGGTCCAAAAATATGGCAAGGTGATTAAATTGAATGAAGCCGATTATTACCTCAAAATTGCCCCGATACATCTGAATGCCTGGGTCCTGATACTGATAAATCTGGGTACAATATTGATCACCCTGGCCGTGCTCTGGATACCTTCGGGTTTGGTGAGCCGGATTTCTCCATTAAAAGCCATTGGATATCGATAATAAAAATAGAATCAGCCTGCCCTGGATAACGGAGTTGGAGAAAAGAATTTACCGGGCAATACGGCATCTCCTGATGCCATGGAAAGATCCTTACCTGAAGGCATTGACCCGACGGCCTTGGGGGTGGGCGGTTGCCGGGTTGCACTATCTGTTAGAGTTTCCTATGTTGGTCCTGGATGTTTTTGGGTTTCCCGAAGTGTATGGTTACGTTCAACGCCTGTTAAAGGCTGATTCCAGGCCATTGGATACTGCAGAGTATCAAACCGCTCATTTTCTTTTTAAAAATTATTTGGATTTAAACCGTGTCCGGATAGATGAAAATGCCCTTATAGGCACCCATGGTGGAAAATATGCCTACGTCAGCTATTTTTATATTAATTGTTCCGGACAACTCACATTGCCGGTGCTCATGCACGAATTGGCCCATATCCTCCAATATGTGCAGATTGGATCCCCTTACATTTTCCGCAATCTCATGGCTCATTGGAGCAAAGACAAATATAATTATGGAGGACTGCCCAGATTAATTTATGTTTTGCAATTCCCGGAAACCCTCCATCAACTCAATTATGAACAGCGCGCAGATATCGTTTCGGACTATTACCTGATCGCCTCCGGGTATAATCCAGAATGGGGATCAGCGGACCACCGCGATGCTTCAACTTATTTAAAAGTATTACAAAAGGTCTTTGAAGCCAGACCCTAAGCGATAGACGTTAATCCCAAGTATAGAAAGTGAACCTGTCCACGGGATTACACATCACATATCTGTACACCCTGCGCCAGACTGGCCAATGCATCCGGACGAGCCGGTATAAATTCCTGGGCAACATAACCTTTATATCCAGTCTTTACAATTTCTTTCATAATCGCCGGATAGTTGAGTTCCTGGGTATCGTCTATTTCATTTCTGCCAGGGACACCACCGGTGTGATAATGGGCAAAGTATGGATGATATTTTCTGATGGTGGCAATGACGTCTCCTTCCATGATTTGCATATGATAAATGTCGTACAACAGTTTAAAGCGGTCTGAGCCTAATTTGTCGCACAACGCCACCCCCCAGGCCGTGTGATCACATTGATAATCGGCATGGTTGACCTTACTGTTGAGCAATTCCATGACAATGGTGACTTTATATTTTTCAGCAACAGCCATCAGGGGCTGCAGTCCGATTACAGAATTTTCCAATCCTTCTTCTTCAGAGATGGATTCCCGATTGCCGGAAAAACAAATGACTTTATCATATCCTGCCTCAGCTACTTTTGGGATGATTTCTGAATATTGTTTAAAAAGTTCAGCATGATATTCCTTGTGATTAAAACCTTTGGGTATCCCGAAGGAAGTACCATTGGGCATGGCGCAATGCAAACCGTACTTCTTTAAAACTGGCCAGTCGTTTGGGCCGACCAGTTCAATAGACGTTATGCCCATTTTTTTTGCGGCTTCCGCTAAAGTTTCCAGCGGGATTTTGCCGTAACACCACCGGCATACCGAATGATTGATATTGCCTTTAGGTTGATAATCGAGCTCTATCGGATCAGGTTTTTTTCCTTGTTGCATTGGCGAAAAATTTAACGGGTTTAAGGCCAGCAGGGAAGCTCCCGCACTTAATTTTTTTATCGCCGATCTGCGGTTATTTTCTTTCATGAGTTGAACTATTTATTATGAAAAGTTACAAATTTAAATTGATTTTTTCTGGTTACTTAAGAATTCAAGCAGGTCTGCCATCTGTTGCTCTGTCATATTTTGATAAAGATTTGGAGTCATCAGGGATTGTTTTAACTGAATCCGTTCCTTGATCATTTTTTTATCTACGTTTTCCAGCTGTCCCCCGATGGATTTCAAAAGTATGGCTTCTTTGGTTTCACTTTGTTTAATGCCGACCAGGATCCCTCCGTTTTGTGTAATGATTTGTATGCCCTCATAACCAAAATTGATAGATTTACCGGGATCACTGATCGAAACAAACAAGGCATCCTTGCCATATTTGGATCCGATATCATCGAGGTCTGGTCCAAAAGAAATCCCCTCACTGGCTATCCGGTGACAAGAGCTGCACCAGGTTTGAAATGTCTTTTTCCCTGCTTCGCTATTTCCACTGAGCTTTAAGATTTGATCCAGGGTATACAAGGATGAACTGGCAGAGGCTGCATTGTATTCCTGCGCTTTTTTACGGATAGGTTGCCTCCAGGCATGTATCGGCCCGTCAATGGCTTCCGGTATAAATTCACGTGGTATCTTATCCTGTGCCAATAAATTCAAAACATATTCTTCCCCTGCCCAGCTTTTACCTAAACTGCGGTATGCCCTGGCCCGAATGGATGAATCCTGATTTTTATTCGTAGCCTGGGATTCAAGGACAGCGATGGATTCTTTGGTGCCGATGCCTCCTAAAGCGGTCAGGACCCGTTTTAACTGGGTAGTATCGGCCTGTTTGATTATACTTTCAATCATTGGCCACCCGGTGATCCTGACGATAGCCCTCGCAGCCCGGGTAGCTTCGTTTACCCTGGTCGAATCCGCAATGATCGATTTTAACCGCATAGTCTGATTGGCCGGATAAAATTTTTCAATGAGGTCCAGATAGCCACTTCCTGAAATGCGGTCCAGATGGGTATTCAAGACCGACATCGCCATAGGATTTTTTTTGATTTCAGCGGGGTCTAATGAACGAATGATTAAATCAGTAACCAGGCTATCTTTCTGGGTCTCGAGGATTTCCAATAAAAATTTATTTTTTGTGCTGGAAGGAATAAAATCAAATGCCCTGAAATATCTCAGCCGATCCTTCACTGGGACCTTGGTATCCCCCGCCAATATTTTCAAATAAGGCAATGAAGAGGCCGATCGGGCCCTCCAGATGATATCCCGGTCTGTTTCCTTGCCGGTGGGATCTGACTTATTGGCCAGCCATTTGGGTAATATTTTATCCCAATACCCATCTGCTGCAATGCCCAACGCTTCAAGCATCCACCGGTCCGGATTTTGATATTTTTCAGCCAGTTTGAGCCAGAGCGAAGGAACTTTTGAAGGCTCTGTATTCTTTAAAGCAATAGCACATTCTCTCCATATTTGAAGGGACAGTTGTTCCTGGCTTAGCAGTTTTTCAACGGCTTTGAACGTCATCGTGCTACCTTGCTGACGAGCTAGTCGTAATCCAGTCAGTTTAATGTTTTCATTTTCATCAAACAAGGCAGTGTCTATATAAGCGGGGTCCATGCTGGCCAATATCCATAATGCACGGGCGCGAAATACCGGGTTGGCATCGGTCCATAAAGTTTGTAAAAAGGGAATGGAAGCTTCCCCCAGGGATCGTAAATGCAGCTGGGCCTGACTGCGGGTGCTGAGATTTGGACTTTTTAAATTTTGCACGGAAATGGACGGGGTTGCCAGGTTTTTTTCAGGCAGCAGATAGCGTGAATTTTTAGGTGCCAGGCGGTAAATTCTTCCTTTCATTTGATCACCGGCGTAATGCCCGCCCACTCCGGGATCATACCAATCCGCTATCATCATCGATCCATCGGGTGCTACGGCTACATCAACCGGTCTGAACCATGAATCTTCCTTGTGTTTGACCAGCTCCAGGATTTCACCTGATTTTCCGGCGCCCTGGTTTGATATTTTATAAGCTCTGATCACATGGTGCAATGGTTCAGCATGAATTAGCATTCCCTTAAGCTGTGGAAAAAGATCCCCTTCATATACGGCCAAACCTGCAGGGGAGCCGGACCCTGTTTGTAATAAATTAGGTACAACTCCCGGATCATTGAGGTGCCAATGCCGGAGTGGTATAGAATCTTCCCAATTGGCCCGGAAAGCCGGCCAGCTGGCGCCGGTAAGCTCATCTTTATAGCCGTAATTTCCATATTCCAGGATATAATTTATCCTCGTGCCCCTGTTGCCATCATCATCATTGTCGGATTGCCAGATGTTGCCGTAAGCATCCAGAGCACATTCATAGTTGTTTCTGAAATTTTGTCCCAATACTTCAAAGCCGCTTCCATCCAGATTGCCCCGGAGGATCAGGCCTTGTTTAAAATGGTCTGGATCAATAGTGCTGCCGCCAATGGTTTTTATGGGTTTGTTGTCTTTTCCCATTAGGGTTTTACCCGAATTACCCATAGTAAAATAATATCGTCCGTCCGGGCCCAGCGTAAGGGCATGCACTCCATGGTCATCCTGGATTCCCTGAATACCCTGAAATAATATGACTTTCAGGTCAGCCCGGTCATCCTGATTGGTGTCTGAAAATTTCCAGATATAAGGGCTCTGAGAGACAATCACGTCAGGGCCTATTACACAAATACCCAGGGGGGCATTAATCTCTGGTCCCTGGTAAAAAACTTTGGCGGAATCCGCTTTACCATCCCCATTGACGTCTTCCAGGATCATTATTCTGTCCCCTTCAAATTTGGTAGAGACCCCGGAGATCTGAGGGCGGTAATTGTATGCTTCACAAACATAAACCCGTCCGCGCGCATCAACATCAATATTGGTTGGGTTTTGGATCATGGGTTCAGCAGCAAACAATTGGATTTGCATACTATCATCCACCTGGAGTCCATCCAGCGCATGAAGGACATGGTGCCTGCTTGCTGAATCCAGTGTTATGGACGGTTTGGTTATCGATTGGGTGTTATCGCCGCAGGAAGGGAGGAGTGCATATAAACTTATACAGAATACAAAATAATTCTTCATTCAGATTGAGTTTAAAAAATGTGCGGATGTTCAATAGTATTCAATAAGGTCATTTCGGTTGGATTGATTTTATCTGCCAGGGAATAATCTTAGGTTAACGTGATGCGGTGAAGTCCGGGATTAAACTGCTCTGTCATCAGCTGTTTTAGTTCATCAAACCGGTCTTTGTTTTCAATAAAATTTATACCGTCAATATCCACCAGCAAGATCGGGAATGTGATCTCGTTCCGGAAATATTCCAGGTACATATTTTGTAAACCCTGAAGATATTCGCTGGTTATATTCTGTTCATAAGGTCTTGCTCTCAGCGCGATCTGGTCCTTGAGGTTACTGACCGGCCGATGTAAAAAAACCAGAAGGTCGGGTTTTGGGATCTGATTTGCAAGCACTTCAAACATGTCGTGAAAAAGTCTGAACTCCTCCGGGGGGAGGTTGTTTTTGGCAAATAAAAGGGTTTTGACAAATGAATAATCCGATAAGATATAATCATTAAACAATTCTCGGTGCAAGATATGGTTTTGAAGTTGTTTAAAGCGTTCGGCCATCAAAAACAATTCCATGGGCAGCGCAAATCGGTGAGGTTCTTTATAAAAATAGGGGAGGAAAGGATTTTCAGCAAATTCTTCCAAAACCAGCTTGCAGGCAATGTCCTCTGCCAATAATTCACAAAAAGTAGTTTTACCGGCGCCGATATTGCCTTCTACACAAATATATTGGTAAGGAATACTTTTGATCATATGGCCCATTTGGCGACCTTAAGTGAATCGTTGCAAGAGCTGGTCAATTCAGCCACCGTTTTTCCAAGAACCGGATGAACCCAATTTGGTGCTATTTCCATCAGTGGAACCAAATTAAACAATCTTTCATGGAGTCTGGGATGCGGAACGATGAGATTTTTATTATTTATAATTTCCTGACCGTAAAATAAAATATCCAGATCAATAATCCGGGGCTCCCAAACACTGAGCCTTTTTCTGCCCATTTGGGTTTCGATACCCATAAGAACATCAAGTACTTTATTCGCCGGGCGGGTGGTTGTCAAGCGGACTACCTGGTTAAAATAGTCGGGTTGTTTTCTCAACCCCCATGCTTCCGTTTGATATATGGAAGAGCAGGACCGGAGGATGCTGATTTTTTTTGACAACTGAGACCTGGCTTCCTGCAATTGAAAAACAGGGTCATTCATATTGCTCCCCAGGCATATAAATACAGACTTTTTTGATAGCATAAGCTAGACCGTATATTCGGGTTTATATATCGATGGAAACAACGGCAAGGTGCATTAAATTCAGTAAATTCCGCTAAGTCTGTTGCGGTATGCCTTATAAACCCAATACATAATAAATATAAAAAGAGCCAACAAATAAATTTGCGCAAACGTGACATAACCGGAAGCAGGATGAATAACCCGGTTGACCATACCCGGCAGATTGGTGATCAATATCCACCCTAATAAAACCGGTGTAATATATTGAATGATATACCGGAATATAGAGGGGATTTTAATATCCGATCCACGGGTGATTTCAGCCCAGGCTTTTGGCATTCCAAAGAACCAGGTAAATAAAATTATTTCGACAAAGGCAAATATGACCAACGAATAGGTGCCGGCCCAATCGTCATACTCCGAAAATACGCCCTGGTTATAAAATACAACGGTTGGAATTCCCATGATCAGGGTGATCAATCCAAATACCCAGGCACCTCTTGAAAATGGGATTTTAAATTCATCTTTTAGGAAACTTAAAATCGGGGTACCCATTGCCAGTGAAGACGTAACGCCTGCAAAAAACAATAATCCAAACCACATGACACCGGCTAAAATCGATAATATGGGTCCCCATTGTTGGAATAGATATGGCAAAGTCCTGAAGCCTAATCCATAGCCTCCCAGGTTTTTTACTATTTCGGTCATGCCTTCTATGCCGAGATAACCTACTGTAATGGGTATTACAATGGCGCTGCCCAGCACTATTTCAACAAATTCATTCATCCAGCCTGCTGACATGGCATTGAGGGCGGTATCGTCATCCTTGCGCAAGTAAGACGAAAAGCATTGAATGGTCCCCATGCCGACGGCGAGCGTAAAAAAGATCTGTCCGGCGGCAGCGATCCAGACGGAAGGTTTCCAGATACTGGTAAAATCCGGGGTCCATAAATATTTTAAACCTTCCATACCCGCAAAGGTAGCGCCATGTTGCCCGGGCTTTAAAGACAGTGCTTGGATTGCGAGTATTGCTCCAAACATAATTAAAAGGGGCATGCCGATTTTTGCCACTTTTTCAACCCCCTTTTCCAGGCCTTTAGACAAGATATAAACGTTTAAAACAAGACAAAGGATATAGAAAATAATGGCTTCAAATGGCAATCCGGTGGTAGTATAAAAGATATCGGTGTAGTGGTCGAAAAATGTACTCACCTCGGACTGAGACAAGCCTTTGAATGTACCGATCAGCGAGTGATAAACATAGGACATCGTCCAGGACTCGATATAACAATAATAGGCTGCAACGGCAATATTGGTAAATATTCCGAATACGCCTATGTATTTAACCCAACGCCCGGGGTGAAGGCGATGTAGCATAAATGGTATACTATGATCTCCCTGAGGACGACCTGCATATGGGGTGCCCCCGAACCTGCCCATAGACCACTCAACAAATAACAAGGGTACCCCGATCAATAGAAAACAAACCAGGTAGGGTATAATAAATGCGCCTCCGCCATTATTTATAGCCTGAACCGGAAACCTTAAAAAATTACCGAGACCTACTGCATTTCCTGCCATGGCCAACACCAAGCCGACCCGTGTTCCCCAACCCGCGGAGCCTTTACTAAGTTTGCCGGGTGATTTTAAAATTTTATAAAAGAAGTAACAGGTGGCAAAAGTTACAGCAATACCTATGACCGCATAAAAGAAGATCCCGGATTGATTCATAGTAAAAAAGGAGAATTAAAAGGCGAATTTATATAATTGTCACCCCATCCGGTCGAATTCAATAGGAGTTTGTAGAAAAAAAAAGCCGGTAAAAAATACCGGCTCCCCATTGAAATATCTAAAACTAAGATAACACTAAGGTTTAACCTAGTGTAAAACAAAGGTAATACATATTATAAATATTTGTAATGTGTAAATAGTTAAATTTTAAAATAAAATATGTATGTAATTATTGTAATGTTTAAATACATGAATTACAGT